>NZ_JBQKKM010000027.1:0-65631 GCF_052116745.1 Niallia sp. Sow4_A1
AGAATGAGGTGTTATTTCATTTTATTAAACACTGTCAAGCAACATATTTAATAGACCATAGACGCAATACAACTAACGATTTGCACTTATTTTTTTGGTGCGAAAGTTGAGATATAAAATAAAGATTGTTCCTTGGAAAAGTGCTTCGATTAATTTTTACTCTTTATTAAATTTATCTCGTATTTATATTTTAAATAAGAATTACTAAATCAAAGAATGAATAGTTAGGTGAATTAGGTGATAAATACATGGACTTCCTTGGCCACCAAAAAATATTAATATTAAAAAGTCGTTTTTTTGAATTGTATGATATTAAATTAATAAACGATGATTACGACATAATTATCCAAGAAGCGCTCCAAGCGATAAAAGAAGTATTTGGGGCTGTTGAAGTTACTCTATATACCAGTGAAGAATGGGATTTGAATTGGTCAATCGTATCCACCACAGCTAGTAGAGATGATTTAGGAAAGAATACCTGTATAAAGGAAAATTTACAATTGGCAAGTGGGTATAAATTTTTCCGGTTGCCTATTACGGAAGATACAATACATGATTATATGATGCTAGCCCTGAAAAGTAAGGAGAAACTTGACTATATTCTAGCAATAAAGATCAAGAAGGAATTATTGGACGAGCCAAATGGAGAAATTTCTTTATTCGATATGGTAGCAAAGGAAGTCGGAATATTATTTAGAAATATGCAAAATATGTTAAATGTTAATAGAGATAAGAAGAAATATAAGCAGTTATTTAAAGTGACTGAAAAATTTCATTCCTCTATGAAAATGGAAGATGTATTAAGAGAGGTTATTTTTACCTTAAAAAAAGTGTATCCTTCGTATCATTATTATCTTTTGCTATCACATGATAATAATAGTCCAATGGATCTGCCAATAAAGGATTTAGAATATGACAGTGAAAACATGGCCGCTATGGAAGCATATGTTACGGCTGAATTGCAATTCGAAAATTTGAAAGAAGAAAAAAGTTCTGTTATCTATGCTCCTTTAAAAGGAAAACAAGGAGTATACGGAGTTCTGCAAATTATTGTTCCAGATGTTAGCTCTTTTCCGAAAAATGAAGTGGAATTTATTTCTTTATTGGCAAATACGGCAGGAGGTGCATTGGAAAATGCTCAGCTGTATCAGCAATCAAAAAAATTAGTTACTGATTTACAGTTAATAAATGAGGCGTCGGATCAATTAAATTCTAATTTACGCTTAAATGAAATGATGACATATATTTGTGAAAGAATATCTGCGAGTTTTAATGCAAAGGAAGTAGGATTTATTCTGTTTTCCATCGAAAATGATTCAACAAAAGTGCTACAAGGAAGCTCTTCTTTCTTTTTTGAGCCGGAATCGAAGAATTATATTGATTATTTTAAAGAGAAAATTCAAATGGAGAAAGATTCCCTCTTTTTAGGAGATTTCAGTATGCAGCTTGAGGATGTTCGGTATAAGTCTGTAATGGCTGTGCCTATGATGCAAACAGGGGTATTAAAGGGGTTTGCTATAGTAATGCACCCAGATGCATACCATTTTTCATTTGATACATTTAAACTGTTACAGTCTTTAATACATCATTCTACTCTTGCCTTAACTAATTCCTTGTTAAGAGAGGAGTTGGAAAAAATGGTCGTAACAGATCATTTAACAAAACTTTTTTCTAGAAGTTATTTGGATGAAAAGATTCAAAGGTCCTTAATAGAAGATAAGGAAGGAACATTTATTTTAATCGATATTGATGATTTTAAATTAATAAATGACACATATGGACATCAAATTGGCGATGATATTATCATTCAAGTGGCGAATATTATTAAAGAAAATATTCGGAGTTCAGATGTTGGTTCCAGATGGGGTGGAGAAGAGCTAGCTATTTATTTGCCAAAAGTCACTCTTTCTTTAGGTGTTACGATTGCTGAAAGATTGGTGAAAAAGGTAAGGGATTATTCTAAGCCATCTGTTACCATTTCCTGTGGAGTTTCTTATTGGAATAAGCAAACTAATGATACGTATAATACGCTTTTTAAGCGTGCAGATAAAGCATTGTATATAGCAAAGGAAACAGGAAAAGACAAGGTAGTTATCCAAAATACTCTCCTTGTTAGCGAATAAAAAAGGTGTTCTGCCTCTCATGAAGAAGGGCAGGACACCTTTTTATATTTGGAAGTACATCCCGATTTATTTTATAAACTTAACTAATGTAGATACAAAAATCTCTAAATATTTTTGATCTAATTCATCAAATCTATTCTTTTCTGGAGAGTCAATATCAAGGACGCCTATTAAAGTACCGTCTTCCTTGACTAATGGGATGACGATTTCGGATTGAGAGGCTGCATCACAGGCAATATGACCTGGAAATTGATGAACATCTTCAACTCTTACTGTTTCTTTATTAAAGGCTGCGGTACCACAAACACCTTTTCCCAATGGAATACGGACACAAGCAGGTAAGCCTTGGAATGGTCCAAGAACAAGCTCATTGTCTTCAACTAGATAAAAGCCCACCCAGTTGGTTTTTTCTAGAAATTGATTTAATAATGCTGATGCATTAGAAAGATTTGCAATTGTATTATGTTCTCCCTCTAATAAAGCACGTAATTGTTTTTCAACTAATTGGTACTGTTCTTCTCGTTTACCTTTATATGTTTCGACGCTAAACATGTATATCACCAATCTTTCTCATTTTTTTTGTTGTTTTTTGACGATAAATACAGAAGGAACCCATACTTTGTCGGTAATCTTTTAAAGGATTCTCCCTCTTTATAAAGAAGTGTAAGGAATAGCATATTTGTAGATTTAATGGCTGTTCTCCAAAATACTGATATGGAAACTCATACACACTCTTCCTTGAAAAAACAGTCTTTATCATAAAGCGAAGTTTTTAATAATTCAACCATACTTTTTAAGGATTCGCAACAGAAAAGAGGTTAGGCTAGATGAAAGAAATTTCAACAAGGGATGCCATTGTAGAAGCTGCCATTTCGTTATTTAATCAGAAAGGTTATCATGGTACTTCTATCCGAGATATAGCTGGGCTGGCTAAAGTGAATACAGCAAATATTTCCTATTATTTTAATGGTAAGCAAGGATTGTTAGAATATTGTTATATGAATTTTTTCGAAACCTATTTAGAATTGTTAGAACAAGTTTATTTACAATCCTGCAATCCAACGGAAAAGTTAAAAAAATTAGTAGACAGTATTATCACCTATCAATGCAAAAATCCTCAATTAACCAGATTTATATTAAGAGAAGTTACGATTGATTCACAAGTTGTAAGGGAAATAATGTCGACTTATTATGTGAAAGAAAGATATATCTTTACACAAATTTTGGAAAAAGGGATAGAGAAAAAAGAATTTAGGAAACAGTCTATTTCCTATAGTATCATTCAATTAAAAGGGCTACTCTCCATGCCTTTTATTCACTCTTTCTATGTTACCGAGGTTCTTCATATTTTTCTAAATGAAGATTATTTCAAAAGAAAATATTCAGAAGAGATCCATCGATGGATACATGACGTTGTTTGTATGAATGAAAATGAATTATCGATTATTCCATAACATAACGTTCCGGCCTTGTCCTAAATCTTTTGCCTGGTGAGCATCAGAACCATATACTAAGGGGATACCACGTTTAACCGCTTCTTCAGCTATCCACTTTGAAGGATATGGTTCTTTGCAATATGGCTTATTTACTCCTGCTCCGTTATAATCCAGTTCATAATTGTTATTTTTCACTTCGTCTAAAATGGTGAGTATAACAGTTTGAAAGTCTTGGTCAATGGGATACAAATGCTGGAATTTATGTATCAGCGTCATATGACCTATTCGTTTTGGTTTGTTAGGACCTAAGTCTGCTTGAATCGATTTCAAAAGTGTTTGGTAATAAGTAGCATATACTTTTGATATTCCTCCGTACTGCTCTACAATATTTCCAAAAAGCTCGGGGCTGTAATCGACACAATCATAGTGATTGTTTAAAGGATTTTTCAGGAAGTGTACACTTAAAATGCTGTCGTCTAATAAATGACCCCAATCTGCTAGAAAGTTTTTTATTTCTAGTTCAAATCCCTCCATATAATCAATTTCTAGTCCTACATTTATCTTGATTGTTTCTTCATATTCTGCTTTGATACACTGTATTTCTTTTAAATAAATGGGTAATGTTTCGATTGTTATACTGCTGTCTTGCGTTGGTGTTGTATCGATAAACCCTTCTGGTAAGGGGGCGTGCTCGGTAAATGTCATTTCTTTATAACCAAGGGCTAATGCCTGTTCTACGTATTGTTTAAGAGAATCTTTAGAACCATGTGGACAAAATGGAGTATGGATATGTCCGTCTTTTTGCATGGGAATAATCACCCTTTCTATATTTGCTAATATTGATATATACCTAATATAGCAGGAAGACTAATAAAGAAGTAGTTATACGTGTTATTTTTGAAAAATACTTATATAATTTAAGTTATCTAGCGAACTTTGAAAAAAGTAAACGAAATTATGAAAAAAACGTAAAATAATAGTCAAAAAATGTCGTTTACATGTTATCATAAATACAAAGAAATTTACCTGCAAAAAGGGAGATATCTAATATAGCTTAAAACATTTTGCTTGGATTTTGAAAAAGTAATCTTTTTTTTACGGCAGTTACCTTTATGCGTATTATTTTTGTGGAATACTGCTCTTTACTATTAGATAATTATTAGCTTAATTAAAATAGATACGGAATTATGGCCGGTGTATGAACAGGGGGCTTCAAATGAATTACATAATTGGTGGAATAGGTTTAGTTATTTGCCTATTTGTAGCGGGATATTTTATTAAACGAAAATATTATAATGGTGTCGATGAATTAGAAAATTGGAAAATAGACATGATGAATCGTCCCGTATTAGAAGAGCTTGCAAAGGTTAAACAATTGAATATGATTGGACAAACCGAAGAGTTGTTCGAAAGATGGAGAAAAGAATGGGATGACATTGTTACTACCGAATTGCCTACTATTGAGGAATTGCTTTTTGATACGGAAAATTATATTGATAAATATAACTTTCCGAAAGCCAAGAAGACACAAGATACTATTCGCTTTAAAATGGAAAGTGTAGATAAAAGAATTGATACTATATTAGAAGAACTTAATAATCTAGTTGGTAGTGAAGAAAAGAACAGATCGGAAATTGAAGAACTTAAAGAATCCTACCGTGTCAGCAAAAAAAATCTTTTAGCACATCGTCATACTTATGGTGAGACAGAGAAAAAGATTGAAACAATGCTTCACGAAGTTGCGGAATTATTTATAACTTATGATGAAAAAACGAATAATGGGGATTATTTGGAAGCAAGAGAGATTGTTTATAAAATGCAAGAACGTTTAACAACGATTACTTATCTGATGGAAAAAATTCCTCCATTACTGATTGAATGTCAGACAAAATTGCCAGAACAACTTGATGAGTTAAAAGATGGCTATGTAGATATGTTGGAGCAAGGATACATCTTGGAACATTTGCAAATGGAAGAAGCAATCGAAAACTTAATGAATGAACTTGCATCAACTGAAAATGATTTAAGAGAAGGAAAAGTTGAGGCAGTAGAAAAGGTTATTGCAGAAATACAGGAAAAGCTGGATTTGCTATATGATTTATTAGAAAAAGAAGTACTTGCAAAAAATTATTGTAGTAATAATATCAACGTAACCAAGGAAATCTTAGAAGATGTTCAGCAAGGAAACGCACAGCTTCAAGTAGAAGTTGGATTATTGCAGACAAACTATAATCTAGATAATGAAGATATTGAACTGCAATTTAAGCTTGAGAAGAAATTAAATCATCTCTATAAGCAATATGAAGTATTAGAACATAAGCTCTTGACTGAATCAGCAGCACATACTCTGTTGGGAGAAGAACTTAAGGAACTGAAAGGGCAATTAGAAAATGCCTCTTTAGAACAAAAAGAATTATTTGATAGGCTGCATGCTCTACGTAAAGATGAAGTTTCTGCACATAATCGTATAAGAGAACTAAGTAAACAAGTGGCAGAAGCTATTAGAAGTGTTACTAATAGCAATTTGCCAGGTGTGACAGATGAGTATAATGAGCTAGTACGAGAAGCAAAAGAAAGTATTGATGAAGCAAAAAGAATGTTAGATCGAACACCATTAAATATGGTTGAAGTGAAGAACATAATAGAAGTGACAGAAGAAAAAGTGACGGTGCTAGTTAATGCAACACTTGAATTGGTAGAAACCGTTTATTTAGCAGAGAAAATCATTCAATATGGGAACAGGTATCGTCGCCAATATCAAAAAGTCCATCAAGGCTTATTAGAGGCAGAAGCACATTTTAGAAATTATCGCTATAAAGAAGCATTGCAATATGCTGCAGCAACCATTGAAGAGATAGAGCCTGGAAGTACTAATAAGATTCAAGCTTGGTCACATGAATGGAAAGAAAATGAAAAGTAATGATGAGTAACATCTAATTCCATTATAAGTAGAAAAAAGTCTGAGGGACATGTCTCAGACTTTTTTTGTGGAAAGCGAAAAATTTCTCCGGTTATGGAAAGAGTTAACATTTTATTTCCAGTAAGAATAGATATAATGAATTTTTATGAAGCTTATTCTTTTATTTGAAAAAGTTTTTTGGTAGCATAATAAAGTGAAACTTCGATTAGTGAATATTATTCCGCTTTATAGAGGATAAAGTAGAGAGTTAAAGACGTAACAATTATAACGTTATGTGAGTGAAAATGATTGTCGCTAAAGGAAAAGCGGATTAACGAATTTTTATAATGGAAAGGAAATTCCAATGTAATGATATATTTAGATAATAGTGCAACAACTAAGCCTTTTCCAGAGGTTATTGAGTCTTTTACGACTGTATCCCAAAAATATTTTGGAAATCCATCCTCAATCCATCGAATAGGAATGGAATCAGAGAAGCTGTTAATACAAGCAAGAGAACAAATTGCGGGACTTTTAGAAGTGAAAAGCAATGAAGTATTTTTTACCTCAGGTGGTACAGAAGGAAATAATACCGTTTTAAAAGGAATTGCTCGTTCATATAAAAGTAGAGGGAATCATATTATTACCACAGCAATTGAACATGATTCCATTCACAAAGTAATGGAGCAATTAGAAGATGACGGTTTCACTATTTCTTATGTCCCTGTCGATGAGTTTGGTCAAGTATCAATCGAGGATATAATCAAAAATATACGCAAAGAAACCATCCTTGTTTCTATTATGCATGTAAATAATGAAATAGGATCTATTCAGCCAGTTGAGGAAATCGGTAAACGATTAACCAATTATCCAAATATATTTTTTCATGTAGATGGTGTTCAAGGAATTGGGAAAAAAGCCCTCTCAATAAATAAGGCAAACATAGATGCTTATACCATTTCTGCCCATAAATTTCATGGCTTAAAAGGAAATGGGGTTTTATATATAAAAGAAGGAAAAAGAATAGAACCTTTATTGGCAGGTGGCGGGCAAGAGAATACTTTTCGCAGCGGAACGGAGAATGTTGCTGGTGCAGTTGCTACTGCCAAGGCATTACGAATGCAGCTGCAAAATCAAAAAGAGAAACTGCCTATTCTGAAACAGTTGAATGTTTATTTGCGTGAGGAATTATCTAAGATAGAAGGTATCTCCATTCATACGCCAGCAGCAGAGAAAAGTGTACCTCATATTGTTAACTTCTCCATCGAAGGAATAAAGGCAGAAGTATTTGTTCATGCATTAGAAGAACGTGATATATATATATCCACTACAAGTGCCTGTTCATCAAAGACAAATAAAATTAGTAAAACATTATTAGGAATAGGAGTACCAGAACAGCTTGCAGAAAGCTCGTTCCGAATTAGCTTATCCTATGAGAATACAATAGAAGAAATGGAAAGCGTAATTGCAGCTATAAAAGATATTCAGGAATGGTTGAGAGGGGTAATGAAGTGAAATATGATCGTATTTTAATACGTTATGGAGAGCTATCTACGAAGGGGAGAAACAGAAAGCAATTTGTAGATAAACTAAAACGAACAATTGCAAAGTCTCTAGAGGGCTATCCATCTGTTTCAATTGAAGCAAAAAGAGAAAGAATGTATGTAATGTTAAATGGTGAAAAGGAAGAGGAAATTTCTAAAGTGCTTAAAAACATCTTTGGTATTCAATCCTTTAGCCCAGCAGTAAAGCTTGAGCGGGATATAGAGAAAGTAAAAGCAGCTGCTTTAGATATTGTTTCTTCTTTATATAAAGAGGGATGTACCTTTAAAATAAGTGCAAGACGAGCTGACAAAGAATTTGAACTAGATACAAATGAAATTAATCAGGCGATTGGTGGGCATTTGCTAAAAAATATCTCTGGTTTAAAAGTTGATGTTAAAAATCCTGATATAAATGTTCAGATTGAAGTTAGAACAGAAGCAATCTATCTTTCCTGTGAAAATATTCCAGGGGCGGGGGGGCTTCCTTCAGGAACGAGCGGGAAAGCAATGCTAATGTTATCTGGTGGATTAGATAGCCCGGTAGCAGGATATTTATCTATGAAAAGAGGATTAAAAGTTGAAGGGGTACACTTCTTTAGTCCTCCGTTTACAAGTGAAAGAGCAAAACAAAAAGTAATTGATATTTCGGAAAAGCTTGCAAGTTTTAATGGTCACTTTGTGTTGCATATTGTTCCATTTACAACTATTCAGCAGTTAATTCATAAGCAGATTCCAGAAAATTATACAATGACCGCAACGAGAAGAATTATGCTAAGAATAACAGATGAAATTCGCAGAAGAAAAGAAGCGCTGGCTATTATCACGGGCGAAAGCTTAGGGCAAGTTGCTAGTCAGACATTAGAGAGTATGTATGCAATCAACGATGTAACAAACACACCTATTTTAAGACCTTTAATAACTACAGATAAAACAGAAATAATCGAATGGGCAAAAAAAATTGATACACATGATATCTCTATTCGTCCATATGAGGATTGCTGCACGGTATTTGTGCCGGCATCGCCTAAGACTAAACCAAAAAAAGAAAAAATACAATATTATGAAAGCTTTACTGACTTTGAACCATTGATTGAAGAAGCAGTTAATCATATTGAAACGATTATCCTTAAAAGGGAAGAGAAGAAGAAGGAGACCGAAATAGATTCACTTTTTTAAAGTGTTTTGCATGACCGCCATAAGGGAGAAGTGGTATGATACAAAAATTTCCTGTTTTTTTGTGAACAATTACCAGTAAAAAGAACGAATGAATGCTATGTGTATTACACATTCTATTATCACAAGGAGGTGATACACATGGCAAGCAGCAACAATTCAAATCAATTATTAGTACCTGGGGTTTCTCAAGCTCTAGATCAAATGAAATATGAAATTGCTACTGAGTTTGGTGTAAACTTAGGTGCTGAAACAACTTCTCGTGCTAACGGTTCTGTTGGTGGTGAGATCACTAAACGTTTAGTGCAAATGGCTGAACAACAATTAGGCGGCGGTTTCTCTAAATAATTGAATAGTAATGGCTACAAGAAGCAAGGCATCATGCCTTGCTTCTTCTTTATGTAGGCCTATTTTTTGCTTTTATTGGTAAAAGATTGGCTCCTTAAAGGAACGAAATTTAATTAATTCAAAAATTGGAGATAGGGTAGTATAATGGGTTAAGTATTTACTTTTAGAAACAGGAGGAGACTACATATGCGGACGGAGGATTTAATTGCTCCAGAACAATATAATTTTGTTTCGGAGATTGAGAAATTTGCCCAAAATACAGATAGACTTGCTTTAAAATGGGAGAATGAAGAGGGCGAAACAAAGGAAGTTACTTATTCCTCCTTAATGAAAGCAGCAAATAGAATAGGAAATGTTTTCAAAGAAGAGGGCCTACAAAAAGGAGATGTTGTTCTTGTTATTGTTCCAAGGATAATAGAAGCCTATCAGGTATACTTAGCAGCTTTAAAACTGGGAATAACTGTCCTTCCAAGTTCAGAAATGCTTCGCGCAAAAGATTTACAATATCGCATTAAGCATGGAGAAGTAAAAGGGGTAGTTAGCTATTATCCATTTTTAGAGGAATTAGAATTAGTGGAAGAAATACATACTATTAAACGTTTTGTATTAGGTGAAGCAAAAGAAGGTTGGATGCTTTTAGATGAGCGAGTACTGGAGGTTTCAGATGAACTAGAACTGGTAAGTACACATAAGTCAGATACAGCATTTATTTCCTATACATCAGGAACAACTGGAAATCCAAAAGGTGTCGTACATACGCATGGTTGGGCATATGCTCACCTCAGAACAGCAGCACCAAATTGGCTGAATATTGAAGAAGGTGACCTTGTATGGGCAACGGCAGGTCCAGGATGGCAGAAATGGGTTTGGAGCCCACTATTATCTGTTTTAGGATCTGGTGCAATTGGACTAGTCTATCATGGAAGATTCAACCCGGATAAATATCTGCAGCTTTTGGAGAAATATGAAGTAAATGTTTTTTGCTGTACGCCAACAGAGTATCGCTTAATGGCAAAAGTGGAAGATATTCAAAAGTATCAATTAGATCAATTACGAAGCGCAGTTTCTGCTGGAGAACCACTAAATAGAGAAGTTATTGATGTATTTAAAGCGAATTTCCAACTAGATGTCCGTGATGGATATGGACAAACGGAAAATACGTTATTAGTAGGGATCACAAAGGGAGTAGAATTACGCCCTGGATCTATGGGGAAACCAACTCCAGGAAATAGCGTCGAAATCATAAATGAAGATGGAGAAATTTGTTCAGTAGGGGAAGTTGGAGATATCGCAGTACACAAAGATACTCCTGCATTATTTAAAGAATATTTAAAAGAACCAGAAAGAACAAAAAATCAATTCCGTGGAGATTACTATATCACTGGTGATCGTGCTAAGAAAGATGAGGATGGTTACTTTTGGTTCGAAGGCAGAAGAGATGATATTATTATTAGCTCTGGCTACACGATTGGACCTTTTGAAGTAGAAGATGCTTTAGTTAAGCATAAAGCAGTTAAAGAGTGTGCGGTAGTGGCAAGTCCAGACCCAATTAGAGGAAATGTCGTGAAAGCATTTATAGTTCTTCGAGATAAAATAGAAGGAACAGAAGAATTAATAAAAGAACTGCAAACACATGTAAAAAAATTAACGGCTCCATATAAGTATCCACGTAAAATCGAATTTATGGAAGAATTGCCTAAAACGACTTCAGGGAAAATTAGAAGAGTGGAATTACGAGAGAAAGAAGAGCGTAGCAACTAAAGAAGAAAATAAACTTCTCGTTCTCAAAACAGAGTGCGAAAGGTATTAAAAAGGGCACTAAAGTTAGTGTCCTTTTTAATAAAACAGAACTGATGATTTATAGAGTTTATTGCCATTCAATCGAAATTTAAGATAGTAGGAGGATTTGCATGGGGAAACTGATTTATGGTGGGAAGATGTATACGCTTAAAGAGGAAGGACAAGTAGTTGAGGCAATTTTTACAGAGGAGCAATATATCGTGGATTTCGGCGATAAAAAGTACTTGGAAGAAAAATACGAAGGAAGGATACAAGAAAAAATAGACTTAGAAGGTGAAGTTCTCCTTCCGGGATTTGTAGATAGTCATATGCACCTAGTTGGGCATGGGGAAAAGCTATTAAGATTAAATTTATCCACTTGCACATCAAAAGAGGAAGCTTTGCGGTTGCTAGCTAATTATGCAGAGAATATAGAAGAAGGGCAATGGATTATAGGAGATGGATGGAATGAAAATATGTGGCAGGAGCAACAGGTACTGACTTCTATAGATATTGATCAGTATGTTCCAAACCATCCAGTCCTCCTAAATCGTATATGTAAGCATGCAATTGCAGTAAATTCATATGCTTTAAAAATTGCCAATATTACAAATGATACTTCCTCTCCAATTGGTGGAGTTATGGAGAAGGATGAGGAAGGCACGATTATTGGAGTTTTTAAAGATCAAGCACAAGAGTTAATAACAAGAGTCTTGCCTAAAGTAACCGATGAATATGTGGAAAGAGCATTGCGAGCAGGTATTAAAGATGCCTATAAGTTAGGACTAACTGGAGCTCATACTGAAGACTTACACTATTATCATGGCTATGAAGGAACATATCGTTCCTATAAAAAAGTAATTGAAGAAGAAGGAAATCACTTTAGAGCCCATTTGCTTGTGCATCATGAAGTATTTGATGAGATGATACATGATGGCGGGAAATATCTAGGTGGTACCGAATGGGTGGAGCTTGGCAGTATGAAAATATTTGCTGATGGTGCTTTTGGTGGAAGAACCGCTCTTTTAAGTAGACCATACCTTGATGATCCTTCAACAAATGGAGTAAGCATTTTTTCACAAGAACAATTAAATGAATTAGTAGAAAAGGCAAGGAAGAGAGAAGTTCCGATTGCTGTACATGCAATAGGCGATGCAGCTTTTGAAATGGTCTTACAAGCTATTGAACAACATCCTTTACAAGGATTTGGAAGAGATCGCCTTATTCATGCAACGATGCTTCGCAAGGATTTAATGGAACGTATGAAAGACTTGCCGTTAATATTAGATATCCAGCCTAGCTTTGTAACTTCAGACTTTCCTTGGGTAATAGATAGACTGGGGAAAGAAAATCTTGCCTATTGTTATGCTTGGAAAACATTATTAAAAGAGGGATTACATTGTGCAGGGGGTTCTGATGCTCCAATTGAAAGTGCAAATCCTTTAGTAGGAATTCAAGCAGCTATTACAAGAACTAATGCAGAAGACATAGAAGGAAACGGATACCTTCCAGAAGAGGCGTTAACAGTATATGAAGCAGTGAGCCTTTATACAAAAGGAAGTGCTTATGCCATTTGTCATGAAGAAGATCGAGGGAAAATTGAAAAAGGCTATTTAGCAGATTTTACTGTATTGAATAAAGATATTTTTGAAGTAAGTCCAAGTGAAATAGATAAAATAGAAGTAACAAAAACAATTGTTGGAAATGAAATAATGTATGATCGATTAAAGTAATAACAAGTGAAAGAGGCAGGGACATAAGTATTTCAACCAACAACAAATACGAACTATAATGTAATTAGATTACATTATAGTTCGTATTTATTTTTTAGAAAAAGGTTTAAAAACGAAGTGAAATGGAGCAGAGGACGCTCGACTTTTGCGGGAATTAGAGACGCTTTAGAACCAGCAACGCAGTGATGAGGGCACTGAAAAAGTATAGTTTTTCCAAATTAAATAAGAATTTATTTATTTGAAAGCGAATATTAAGTTGGTTTGGAGAGGTGACCGCTTAACTCCTATGGGAGCAGCGAGAAAGTCCGAGACCCTGCAGGAGCGGAGCGACGAAGCGGCTCAGCGCTCGCCCCAATGAGTCATGTGGTCACCTTGGAAAACAATTTGCACATCTAAGTTTAAAAGGCGGTTACGACCAATCATCAATAGCTATCTGTTTTTCAGTGGTCGCGTAGTGAGGCTCAGCTTCCTCTCCGGCGCATCCGTGCATCTGTAGCACAATGAACGACTTATTTTATACACTTAACTATATTTAAAAACATAGATAGTGTAGCATTATTTAAGAGCTAAATTAGAGATTGTTCGTCTTTAAAGATTAGTTATTTAGTTTTGTCCCAGTCTCTTTTGGCTGTATTTGACAAACATTTCTAAAAAAGATTGCCAGTTACCAAAATAATATATATAATATGGAATATTTCGAATATGGAAAGAAGCGATGAAGATGGAGAAAAACAACATTAAAAACGGGGTAATATTTGCTGGTATATCTTACTTAATATGGGGACTATTCCCGATATATTGGAAGCATCTGCAAGGAGTTGGGGCAGATGAAATTCTCGCAAATCGAATTTTTTGGTCATTTATTTTTATGTGCATTTTACTAACATTTACTCGTAAATGGGAATTATTCTTTCAAACATTAAAATCATTTAAGCACCAGAAAAGACAGGGTATCATGCTGTTTATTGCATCTATATTAGTAAGCTGCAATTGGTTTATCTACATTTGGGCTGTAAATGCGAATAAAATAATCGAAACGAGTCTAGGGTATTATATAAATCCACTGGTAAGTGTATTATTAGGCATTTTTGTAATGAAAGAGAAATTGTCTAAAATACAGTATGTTTCTGTAGGATTAGCTGCAATTGGAGTTTGTATTATTACTTTTGCTCATGGAGCATTTCCATGGATTGCTATTTCATTAGCATTAACATTTGGCTTATATGGATTAACAAAGAAATTAATCAAAATTAATTCGGATGTAGGATTAACCTTGGAAACCATGTTTATTACTCCATTTGCCTTAATGTATATTGGCTATTTATTTTTAAAAGGAGATCATGCATTTTTAGCTGTATCTACTAGTTTAGACTTCTTATTAATTATTTCTGGTGTGTTAACAGCAGTGCCATTGTTGTTTTTTGCAAAAGGAGCGCAAAGGATTCCGCTATCCATGCTCGGGTTCATTCAATATTTAACACCTACATTAACACTAATACTTGGGGTATTCGTTTATCATGAACCATTTACAACCTCTCATTTATTGGCATTTATATTTATTTGGTCAGCATTATCCATTTATTCTTTATCACAAACAAAACTATTCTCTAATTCAAAAAAGCAACAGCAAGCAAAGGGAATAGCGTAAAGAATCTATTTAAGTAATCCGACATTTTCCTGAAACAATATCGGTACTTATACGTATAAGAAATAGAAAGAAATAATAGGGGGTTATAAGTAATGAGTGGAAAACGTTGGGCAGCTTTAGGGATAGCTGGTATTATTTTTGTCTTTTCCATTATTACCAGTATGGTATCTGTAGCGTTCACAACGGACGTAGAAGATTTATTTGGACAATTTCTTAGTGAAGGGGAAGGGCCATATGTAGAAGAATACATAGAGGACGGAGATTTCTCTGAGAAGATAGTTGTACTGGAAGTGTCTGGGACCATTCAAGATACTGGAGATGCCGAATCTCTTTTTTCGACAGTAGGTTATAATCATACTTCCTTTATCGAAAAATTAGATTACATAAAAGAGGATCCTAGTGTAAAAGGTGTAATTTTGAAAGTAAATTCTCCTGGTGGAGGAGTTGTAGAAAGTGCACAAATCCATGATAAATTAGTAGAAATTCAAAAAGAATCAAAAAAACCAATATACGTATCAATGGGATCTATGGCAGCGTCTGGAGGGTACTACATTTCTGCACCTGCTGATAAAATTTTTGCTAGTCCGGAAACATTAACAGGCTCACTTGGAGTTATTATGAGTGGATATAATTTCGAAGGGCTTGCTGAAAAGTATGGAGTAGAGTTTGTCACAATTAAGAGTGGGAAATATAAGGATATCATGAGTTCTACAAGAGAAATGACAGAAGATGAAAGAGAGATTTTACAAAATTTAATTGATAATTCTTATGCCGGTTTTGTTAAAGTCATTGCTGATGGTCGAGGAATGACAGAGGCAGAAGTGAAGAAAGTCGCTGATGGACGGATTTACGATGGTAGACAGGCGAAGGAACTAAATTTAATCGACGATTTTGGCTATTTTGATGATGTAGTAGAACAGATGAAAAATGACTATGATTTAAAGGACGCAGCTGTCGTTACCTATACCGACAATACTGGTTTTGCTTCCCTATTTGGAATGACTGCCAAAAAATTAATTACAAGTGAGGATAAAGAATTAGCAAATATACTAAAGATTGTCACCAATGCTAACTCGCCTCGACTAATGTATTTATATGCAGAATAGGAGGGGGACAAATGAGTAATAACCGTGAAAATATAGAATCAGAATCTTCCCTGAAGGACGAGGAACTATCCGAATTAACGGTATCATTAAATGAAACCGTTGAATCAAAGGAACAAAATCTGAATGTTGGTGATAGTAAGTTAGATTCTAAAGGCAAAGTTTCGTATGTATATGCCGGCTTTTGGATGCGCTTTTGGGCTTATTTAGCAGATATAGTGATTGTATCGAGCGTTAATCGTATTCTTATTTATCCGATTTTAAGAATAATAGATGTACCGTTACATGAATCGAGTATTTTTTCTACCGTTAACATTTGTACGGCCATTACGTTTTATTTATATTTTGTTTTAATGACACTGTTTTTAAAACAAACGTTAGGAAAGATGATTTTTGGCTTGAAGGTTATACCGATGAACAAAGAAAGATTAACATGGGACACTATCCTTTTCCGTGAATGGATTGGTCGATTTATCTCTGGCAGCTTTATTATTTTATATGCGCTAGTTGCCTTCTTGCCGAAGAAACAAGGTCTTCATGATTTATTTGCTGATACAGCAGTCATTCATGATCGATAATAGGAACCGAGGTTGGGACATAAGTTTTAACTAATAATAAAAACGGACATTTATGCAGTTGGTATGCATTAGTGTTCGTTTTTTGTGTTTTGGAAAGATGATTTTTAAAAAAGTAAATTGGTTATTTCGTTTTGTCACATCCTAGTTTTTATTTTTGAATACTAATTCCATAGCATAGAAAAGAATCAGGAAGAAATAGGTTTATTTTTTCATATTTTATCCAATAATAATAGGCTGAAGGGAAGTGTTACCAAAGTGAAAGTTCTTTCCATAATTGGTCTTATTATTGGTGCTCTTTTTTTAGTGCTTATTTTTCTGTGTTTTTTAAAATTAACGATACATATACGCTATTATCATAAGAAAGATAATGATGATTTAAAGATAGAGCTTCGAGCATTGTTTGGACTCATAAAATACAAAAAAACCATTCCTTTGATAAAAATAGATGAGGACTCTCCAACACTGGTGATGAAAGAGGAGACGGAATTACAGGGTAAACAGGAAACTGTAGAGGAAACAAAGCAATTTTCCGCCTCTGATTTATTAATTTTTTTATCTAATTCAAAAGAATTATTAAACCATGTTGTACAGTTTCATCGCATAGTAAGGTCATTTTTAGCAAAACTAACAATTAAGCATATCGAATGGAGCTCGATTGTTGGTCTAGGAGATGCAGCACATACTGGAATGATTTCTGGTGCTATTTGGGCTGTTAAAGGAAGTATTATTGGCATTATTAGTAATTATATGAAGCTTAAAGACATGCCCAAAATCAACATATATCCACAATTTCAAGGAATGGCCTCTGAAACATTATTTTCTTGTATGATTCAATTTCGGATAGGGCATGCTATGATGGCAGGAATTAAACTGGTTAAATATTGGAAAGATGGTTTTCCAAAGTTTAAAACAAGTGAACCATCTATTCCAAGTAAACAATAGCAACGGAGGAATGGGAAAATGTCAGATCATCCAATTCAAGGCTTAATGACAACTGCAATGGAAAACTTAAAAGAAATGATTGATGTCAATACGATTATTGGCGATCCTGTTGAAACACCTGATGGCAGTGTCATCTTAACCGTATCTAAAGTGGGATTTGGATTTGCTGCTGGTGGTAGTGAATTCACACTTGAAAATCATTCATTAAATGATTCGTTGACTAAACATCCTTTTGGAGGGGGAAGTGGTGGGGGAGTAAGTATTACTCCAATTGCTTTTCTTATTGTAAATGGTGAGGGCGTAAAAATGGTGCATTTAGATGAAAGTACCCATCTATACGAAAAAATATTGGACATTGCTCCACAAGCTGTTGATAAGATTCAACAAATGTTCGCTAAAAAAGATTCATCTTCTGAATCAAGCAACAACAACGCTCATACAAACCAGCCGAAAGAAGATATTGAGTTTTAAAAAAATCAATTAGATGTAGTTTAAACGAGTTCACACAAAATAGTGGACTCGTTTCCTTTTTTTTATAAAAAAAGCCAATTATATTTCTTAAGAAAGTACGTTTTTTTTGCAAATAAAAAAAACTATCGATATTATGGTAGTAAATACATAGAATGAAATCGAAAATGGAGGAGAGGCAATGGCAAATATAACGTTTAAGCATAACCCGGTAACATTGATTGGAAATGAAGTGAAAGTCGGAGACAAAGCTCCAGATTTTACCGTGTTAGCAAATGATATGTCAGAGGTAACATTAGCAAGCTCAAAGGGAAAGGTCCGCCTTTTTAGTGTTATCCCTTCTATTGATACAGGTGTTTGTGATACTCAAACAAGAAAATTTAATGAACAAGCAGCTAGACTTGAGAATGTGGAGATAATAACAGTAAGTGCTGATTTACCTTTCGCTCAAAGAAGATGGTGTGCTGCAAGTGGCTTGGACAATGTTATTACTGTATCAGATCACAGGGATTTATCTTTTGGAGAATCATATGGTGTGGCGATGAAAGAATTGCGATTGTTAGCTCGTGCTATTTTTGTTGTTGATTCAACTGATACTGTAACTTACGTTGAATATGTTAGTGAGGGCAGCAACCATCCGAACTACGAGGCAGCGATAGCAGCAGTGAAAGCAGCGAAATAACGATAATAACTTATAGGTAATACAATCGATTATCTGGTTAAATTTTTAACCGTATGATAAGCTAGAGTTTGGCCTTCTATATAAAGGACAGGCTCTTTTTATTTGGCTGTATCCTATTATGCAAAATTCAGAGATAGTTATGTAACGGAAAATTTATGTTTAGAAATCTACAATAAATTAGGTGATAATAGATGAACATTTCTCCAGTAGAAGAATTATTTACAGTATTTAATGAAACAGCATTAATTATTCAAGAAGAATTGGAATATACGTATTTAGAATCATTAGCTTTAACAGGAGAAAATATCTTTCAAGAAGCTATATTACAAGAAGAATTAAGTGAATTAAGTAAGAAAAGATTAAGAAACGCCTATGAAGAAATCAAATTGGCCAAATACACAAAAGAAGAAATTCGCAAAGCTTTTCAACTTGTCATTTTAAAAGGGATGAAAGAAAATACACAACCAAATCATCAAATGACACCTGATTCTATCGGCATTCTTTTTGGCTATTTAGTGCAAAAGTTTTGTACGAAAGTGGAACTGCGTTTGTTAGATTTAGCGGTTGGAACCGGTAATTTATTAACTACTGTTATGAATCACCAGCAAGGGAAGAATATAGCTGCATACGGTGTAGATGTTGATGACTTATTATTACAACTAGCACTTGTAAATGCAAATCTACAGGAACAGCCAATTGAATTTTTTAACCAAGATAGTTTAGAGCATTTATTTATTGATCCAGTAGATGTTGTTGTAAGTGATTTACCAGTTGGTTATTATCCGAATGATGTTCGTTCTAATGAATTTAAAGTCAAATCAAATAATGGGCATACATATGCACATCATTTATTTATAGAGCAAAGCATGAATTATCTAAAACCAGGTGGCTATGCATTCTTCGTTATACCAAACAATTTATTTGAATCCGAACAAGCCGCAAATCTGCATGATTATATAAAAGAAGAAGTACACATACAGGGGATTATGCAATTGCCGGAAACGCTTTTCAAAAATAAACAGTCGGCAAAAAGTATATTGATTCTGCAGAAAAAGGGGAATAATATAGTTGCACCGAAACAAGTTTTACTTGCAAAAGTGCCTAGCTTCTCCAATATGCGTGGAATGGAAAAAGTTTTAAATGAATTGGACACTTGGATTCAAACAAATAAAAAAGATTAACCGGAAAATTTTCTGGGTAAATCAATTATTGTTATAAAACAGATTCTCTCTATTATATAGTAGGAAATCGACAAAAATTTGTCTTTTTTTTGAAATATCGACGAAAATCCAAAAAAAAATGAATAACTAGGCATAATGTGCTTGAAATGTTTCTAGTAGAATGTTTTAATGAAAAACTGAAAGAAGTAAATCTTGTCTGTTGTATGATTCGATCTGTTCAATGTCAGACAAAGTAAATAAAAAGTTGTTATACAAAAGGGGAGTAAAACATTTTATGGCAAAAATTATTGCGATTAATGCTGGTAGTTCTTCATTAAAGTTTCAATTATTCGAAATGCCAAGTGAAGAAGTAATTACAAAAGGTTTAATAGAGCGCATTGGATTAAATGATGGAGTATTCAATATTAATTTTAATGGCGAAAAAATCAAAGAAATATCTGATATCCCAAATCATGAAGTAGCGGTAACAATTCTATTATCAAAATTAACAGACCTTGGAATTGTTGCATCGTTTGATGAAATCGATGGAATTGGACATCGGGTATTACATGGTGGGGAAGAGTATGCTGATTCTGTTTTAATCACAGAGGAAGTAATGGTTAAACTTGATGCTTTATGCGAATTAGGACCATTACACCAACCAGCAAACTTAACTTGTATTCGTGCATTCCAACATGTATTACCAAATGTGCCAGCTATAGCAGTATTTGATACAGCGTTCCATCAAACAATGCCGGAAAAATCTTATTTATACAGCCTTCCATATGAATATTATGAGCAATACGGAATTCGTAAATATGGTTTCCATGGAACAAGCCATAAATATGTGTCACAACGTGCGGCAGAATTATTAGGTCGTCCAATTGAACAACTACGTTTAATTTCTTGTCACTTAGGAAATGGGGCTAGTATTGCGGCTATTGAAGGTGGGAAATCTGTTGATACTTCTATGGGATTCACTCCACTTGCAGGTGTAACAATGGGAACACGTTCAGGTAATATTGACCCGGCGTTAATTCCATTTATTATGGAAAAAACGGATCAATCTGCTGAGGAAGTAATCCAAGTATTAAATAAAAAGAGTGGCCTTTTAGGGATTTCTGGTTTCTCAAGTGATTTACGTGATATTACAGAACAAGCACAAGCTGGAAATGACCGTGCTGAACTAGCTTTACAAATCTTTGCAGATACCATCCATAAATACATCGGATCTTATGCTTCTGGCATGAATGGTGTAGATGCAATCATCTTCACAGCTGGTATCGGTGAAAACAGCGAAATCGTTCGTGCTAGAGTCCTTCAAGGTCTTGAATTTATGGGCGTTTACTGGGATCCAACATTAAACAAAATTTCTGGGGAAGAGTCATTCATTAACTACCCTCACTCTCCAGTAAAAGTAATGGTTATCCCAACAAATGAAGAAGTAATGATTGCAAGAGACGTTTGCAGATTAGCTGGTATCTAAGTTAACTAAATAAAAAATCTTGTTTGTATCATTATTAATTAAAAGGCAATCTACTCGTAGAACAATATACGAGGTAGATTGTCTTTTTCCTGTATGAAAAAAAGGAATCCAATTTGAAATAACAAAAATATTGTCTTTCCTTAGATTCTTTTAGTAAAATAAGGAATGATTCGTTATGAAACTGGGGGGATTACATGCTATCGAAAGCAGAAAACTTTTATTTGGATAAAATAGAGCAATGGGAAAATGAATTAATCAACCAGCGACCAAATAAACTCTTTTATATTTATTCCGATTATATTAATGCCAGTTTATCCTATATTCCAGATATGCATAAACAAATAATATTACAATCACTTGATAACATCCTATTTCATCTTCATGCCATCTTATTTAATTCCACCTTTCAACGAAATACCGCACAAAAATTAATGCATCAGGCAAGAGTGCATAATGAATCCATCTTCACATTAAAAGACATGAAAAAATTAAATATTGACCAATTACATGCAATTGCAAATAAACAAATGGCAAATTATAGAATACTTGCTTCCGCTCAAGGAGCATTAGCATCGAAGCATACAGGATTTCTATTGGGAGATTTTCTTTCCATGGTTATTATCAATCTTCGCTCTGTACAGGTTCTAGCTTCAATATATGGGAGACCAGCAGATAGTCCGAATGAAATTATGACTACATTGAAAGTATTCTGTGCAGGATGCTTGCCATATCCTTACCGAGTGCAAGCTTGGGATGAATTAATGATTGAGCAGGAGAAGGAACAACATGTTTTCTTTTATAATGGAAACGATGAAATTGTCCAAGAAAAGATGTTGCATACGTTAATGACAGAGCTAATAAAGCTTTGTTTTCTTCAGTTTTATAAAGGGTCCCTTACCGGAGCTGTAATTGGGACTGCGGCAAACTATCGATTTACGAGAAATATTACAGAATTAGCACATCATTATTATCAAAAATGCTATTTATTAAGTAAACGGAAAGAGAATGGATAAATGGAGAAAGGAATAAACATGGAAGATTACTCATTAGATGAACTGGAACAGGAAAAAAGTAGACTTGAATACACAAAAAACTACATGAATATCGTCTTAAAAGAGGCTCAAATTAATCAAGGTGCATTACAGGAAACCGTAAGAGATGCTATTAGTAATGAAGAAGCTCTTGATAGTAGTTTAAGTTATATCAATTATTTAACAAACAGTAAGTTTTTACAGCTAGCAACAACAGAGTTAAATATTTTGAAACGGATTTTAGATGCACCATATTTTGCACGGATTGATTATCAAATGAAGGGCAAATCACAAAAAGATGTTTATTATTTAGGGAAGACCTCTTTGTACGAAAAAGATACGCAAAAACCAATTATAGTAGACTGGCGTTCCCCGATTGCGAATGTTTATTATGATGGACGTCTTGGAGAAGTTGCTTACGAAGTTAATGAAGAAACAATCGAAGGGGATTTATCCTTAAAAAGACAGTTTAAAATCGAAAAAGGAAAATTGCTTCATTTTCAGGATATTGACCTAACAACAACGGATGAGTTATTACAGCAATCACTTGCCGGAAAAGCTGATCAGCGTCTAACTGAAATTATATCCACTATCCAGGCAGAACAAAATGAAATCATTCGGGCGGATTTAAACCGGCCGATTATAGTGCAGGGAGCTGCAGGTAGTGGGAAAACGACTATTGCCTTACACCGAATATCTTACTTTATATATAACTATGCTCGATACTTTCAACCAGAGCAGCTAATGATTATTGCGCCAAATAATATGTTTATAGGATATATAGAGCAGAGGCATTGCCAGACTTAGGCGTAGAGAAGATACGCCAAACGACTTTTCTGGACTATGTCCTATTATGCATTGGGAAAAAAATGAAAGTAATCCAGTCCAATAAAAAACTTCTATCTTTTATTAATCATGAGAATAAACAAGAAGAAATGATCAAGTGGCTTTCTCGTTATAAAGGTTCTTTAGCTTATAAAAAAGTAATGGATAATTATCTGATTGATATTTGCAATGAAATGAGCCCAAAGCAAGAGTTCCGTGTGGAAAAATTCCCTTTATATGGGGCAAAAAAATTAGAACGATTATTTAAGAAGGAATATGATTACCTTCCCTTAATCAAACGGAAAGAGAAAATAAAGGGGATATTGCAAGCAGATTTAAAGCGGAAAAAGAAAGTGATTTTAAGTAAGCTAGAAGATAAATATGAAGATGCATTGGATCGTGCTTTACGGATTAAAGAGGATGATAAGCGAAAAGAGAGGGTAGTCTATTTTTTGGATACAAAGCAAGAACGATTAGCCAATGTCAAAAAAGAAGCTTCGACTGCCGTTAGAAACTATATGAAAACGATGCAGACAAATGATTTATATGGATACTATAGCCGATTATTTTCTGATAAGGAGCTCCTTCGAAAATATACAGAGGATGCCTTAACAGAAAGGCAATTGGATTATATGATTGCCTTTCAGCAGCGGATATTGAAGCAAAAGAAAGTAGAGATCGAGGATCTTGGGGCATTATTTTATTTGCAATATAAAATCTTTGGTATTGATAAAGAATATCGCGCTAAGAATATCGTGATAGATGAAGTACAGGATTATAGCGAATTTCAATTATATGCCCTAAAAGCAGGATTGGAGACTGATATGTTTACCCTCGTTGGAGATTTAGCACAAGGCATTCATTCGTATCGAGGGTTACAAAACTGGAATACACTGCAGCAAGCTGTATTTCCACGAGCTAATTATATGACCTTGCAAAAAAGCTATCGTACTACAATCGAAATTATGTTTTTGGCAAATGAAATTCTGCATTTACTAGATGAAGATTTACCAAAGGTGAAACCTGTTGTACGTCATGGAGAAAAACCAACTGTTCATTTGTATGAGCATAAAGAAGCTTTAGTAGATAAAATAGTTCAATTAGCAAAGGGTTTACAGGATGAAGATTTTCACTCTATTGCTATCATTGGCAAAACAGAAGCAGAGTGTAAGACTATATTCAAAGAAATGCAAAACAGAAAAATTCCAAATGTTCAATTCTTACGAGAAAATGAAGAGTTAGAAAAAAATTATTTGATCATTGTATCAAGCTATCTTTCAAAGGGATTAGAATTTGATGCAGTATTTCTTTTCACCCTAAGCGAGAGTTTTACACAAGAAGAAATAGATTTAAAGCTATTATATGTAGCAATGACAAGACCAATGCACCGACTTCATTTATTTACTAGGGAAAAATCAGATTTATTATTGGATAAAGTGGATGAGCAGCATTATACAGTAGAGATAAACAGATAGAATTAAAGGGAGGAAGGTATGAATAAACAAACACATATCAACGATCATTACTGGCAAGTGGGCTGTAAAGTGATAACGGTTAGTGATACAAGAACAACCGAAACCGATAAGAGTGGCAAACTGATGATTGAATTATTAGAACAAGATAATCACTCAATAGAAGACTACATTATTATTAATGATGATAAACAACGAATTCAACAGGAAATAGTTAAAGGAGTACAATCAGAGAAAATTGATTGTATCCTTCTCAACGGAGGTACGGGCATTTCTCCAAGAGATGTGACAGTTGAAGCGATAAAGCCACTTCTGACAAAAGAATTGTATGGATTTGGAGAACTTTTTCGCATGCTAAGCTACACAGAAGATATCGGCTCTAGTGCCATTTTATCAAGAGCAATTGCTGGTACCATCCATAATAAGGTCGTTTTTTCAACTCCCGGATCAACTGGGGCAGTACGCCTTGCGATGAAGAAGCTAGTTCTTCCAGAATTAAGCCATGTAGTAAGTGAATTGCATAAGTAATGGATGAGTAAGGTCAGCAACCTCTTATATAAGAGGTTGCTGACCTTTTTTTGTTTGAATAAAGATATATCTTTCATTGTAAATAAAAGTATCTATACTTCTAATGAGAAAATGTATAAATTCATGCATAAATTATAGACTTCGAGATAGAAGGATTTAAAATGATTTAGCTGTACAATGAGATAAATTAGGATGACAAAGAAATGGGTATGTATAAAAATGAAATAATTTATATTTTTATAAAAATTCTATTGAAATTATTAGAAAAAGTTGTTAAAGTGATACATATAGTTTTTGAATAAAAATATAAATAAATGAATATTTATTCGCATATAGGAGGAATTAGGTAATGGCAAATCCAAAAGTTGTTTTAGCATATTCAGGTGGATTAGATACATCTGTCGCAATAAAGTGGTTACAAGATCAAGGTTATGATGTAGTAGCTTGCTGCTTAGATGTTGGGGAAGGAAAAGATTTAAACTTTATTCAACAAAAAGCATTGTCAGTTGGGGCTGTTCAATCTTATGTAATTGATGCAAAAGAAGAATTCGCACAGGATTTTGCACTTACTGCTATGCAGGCACATACCCTTTATGAAGGGAAATATCCACTAGTTTCTGCATTATCAAGACCTTTAATATCGAAAAAATTAGTAGAAGTGGCCGAAAAGGAAAATGCTGTCGCAGTCGCACATGGATGTACGGGAAAAGGAAATGACCAAGTGCGTTTTGAAGTATCGATTCAAGCATTAAACCCAAATTTAAAAGTACTAGCCCCTGTTCGTGAATGGGGATGGTCTCGTGAAGAAGAAATTGCCTATGCAAAAGATAAAAATATTCCGATACCTGTTAACTTAGATAGTCCATTTTCTATTGACCAAAATCTATGGGGAAGAAGCAATGAATGTGGTATTCTAGAAGATCCTTGGGCTGCTCCTCCAGAAGAGGCATATGATTTAACGGTTAGTCTTGAAAATGCACCTAATCAAGCAGATGTTATTGAAATTGAATTTAAAGAAGGTGTTCCAGTTAGCATTGATGGCATCTCTTATTCCCTTTCTGAGCTAATCCTTCAGCTTAACAAAATTGCTGGAAAACATGGTGTTGGTAGAATAGATCATGTAGAAAATAGATTAGTAGGAATTAAATCTAGAGAAGTGTATGAATGTCCAGGTGCTTTGACACTTATTAAAGCACATAAAGAATTAGAGGATATCACACTTGTCAAAGAAGTAGCGCATTTTAAACCAGTAATTGAAAAGAAAATTACAGAAGTTATTTATGAAGGACTTTGGTTCTCTCCAATAACAAAAGCTTTACAAGCGTTCTTGCAAGAAACACAGAAAAATGTTACGGGAACTGTTCGTGTGAAATTATTTAAAGGACATGCGATAGTAGAAGGAAGAAAATCACCTAATTCTTTATATGATGAAAAACTTGCTACGTATACTTCAGACGATGAGTTTGATCATGCAGCAGCAGTAGGTTTCATTAAACTTTGGGGACTTCCAACAAAGGTTCAAAGCATTGTGGAAAATGGCAAGAAGGTGACTGTGTGAAGAAATTATGGGGAGGCAGATTTACAAAATCTGCGGAGGAATGGGTGGATGAATTTGGTGCCTCCATTTCCTTTGATCAAGAACTAGTATTAGAAGATATCGAAGGGAGCATAGCCCATGTGGCTATGCTCTCTAAAACAGGAATATTGCCTGTTGAAGATGCGGAAAAAATTAAAGATGGTTTGCTAACACTAAAAAAACAAGCAGAAAATGATGAATTAACGTTTTCTGTAAAACTAGAAGATATTCATCTTAATTTAGAAAGTCAGTTAACGGATTTAATTGGTCCTGTTGGTGGAAAGCTACATACTGGAAGAAGTAGAAATGACCAGGTAGCTACAGATATGCATCTTTATTTACGAAGACAAGTGAAATTAATCATTCAATTATTAAATGAATTGCAGGTTGCTCTTTTAGAAAAGGCAGAAAATCACATCGAAACAGTAATGCCTGGCTATACACATCTTCAACGTGCACAGCCTATTTCTTTTGCACATCATTTAATGGCGTATTTTTGGATGTTTGAAAGAGATAAACAAAGATATCAGGAAAATTTGGCAAGAATCAATCTGTCTCCACTAGGTGCAGGTGCTCTAGCAGGAACAACTTTTCCTATTGATCGTGTATATAGTGCTGATTTACTTGGATTTGATTCCATTTATGAAAATAGCATGGATGCAGTAAGTGATCGTGATTTTATCCTAGAATTTCTGTCAACTAGCTCTATTTTAATGATGCATCTTTCCCGTTTTAGTGAAGAAATTATCCTTTGGTCTTCTCAAGAATTTAAATTTATTGAATTGGACGATAGTTTTTCGACGGGAAGTAGTATCATGCCGCAAAAGAAAAATCCGGATATGGCCGAATTAATCAGAGGAAAAACGGGACGGGTTTATGGTAACTTAATGGGATTATTAACTGTACTGAAAGGACTACCTCTTTCCTATAATAAAGACATGCAGGAAGACAAAGAGGGAATGTTTGATACAGTAAAAACAGTTGTCGGCTCGTTGCGTATTTTTGCAGGGATGATTCAAACAATGAAGGTTAATGAACAAGGAATGGAAAAGGCAACAAAAAATGACTTTTCGAATGCAACGGAACTAGCTGATTATTTATCAGATAAAGGGATGCCATTTAGAGAAGCACATGAAGTAGTGGGAAAATTGGTTTTGTATTGTGTGAATAAAAATTGCTATTTACAGGATTTAAGTATAAATGAGTTAAAAGAGGCAAGCAGCTTATTTGAAGATGATATTTACCATGTCCTAAATCCAAGAACAGCAGTAGAAAGACGAAATAGTGCGGGAGGAACTGGATTTAAACAAATCGAGAAAGCAATCGAAAAGGCAAAGCTTTGCATTTTAGAAAAAGAAGAAGTGAAGTAATAATTTGTTTGCAAAGTGAAAAGAATATTCTATTTGAATGCAACTTTGCAATCGAATAGAATATTCCTTTTTACCGTTCGAAAGGATATGCATTTTAAAGGATATTTGACGTTTAGTGTAAATACCTGTGAGCTGAGCGATGGTGCCTCTTGCCACAATCCATTCCCTATAATAAGTATCCTTATCTTTTCTCTTGATTGCTGTATGCTAGAAAGGGGCCGTATAGCCCTGTGCATTTGCTATTATACTTAATTTTTCACTTAACTATTTCGCACAATTAGCACATCACAAGGTGCGTTTCTTGTTATTCCTTCCGAAACACTTCCAATGATAAATCTCTCAACTGCATTTAATCCAGTTGCTCCACAAACAATTAAATCTGCTTCGTATTTTTTTGCAACCTCTCGTGGAACTACTGCTCTTGGTGATCCGAATTCAATTGCTTTTACTACATGTTGTATTCCTTCAGCTGTTGCTTCGGTTACATATTTATCTAATAACTCATTTGCGAATTCATCTGATTTCGCTGCAATGGACTGATCATATGCAGCCACTGTTGCGAACGATCTTGTATCAATAACGTGAGCAATGACAAGCCTAGAGTTATTTTCTTTCGCGATTGAAATCGCTTTCTTCATTGCTTTGTCTGCTTCTTCTGAACCATCTACTGCCACAATAATGTTTTGATAGTTTACGTTCATAAGCGTTCACTCCTTTATTTAATCTACTTCTATTATATACCCATTTCATGCATAAGTTTAACTTTTCAATCAGATAATAGATAAGAAATTAAGGAAAGAAGGAATAGAAAATGGATAAACTAAACGGAAGTACCAACCATGATTTTCAATTTGATGAAAAAGGAAGAGAAGAAGTAACCGCACAAGTAATGGAATCCTATAATGATGGTGCTATTGATGCTTTCTTGGATCCTGAAAAGAAACAGAGTCGAAAGTGAACTTTCATAGTGAGTGAAAGAACAAATAGACTGAACAAATGGTGTTCAGTCTATTTTATTGCTAGGTGTAATTTCCTTCGATTAATCAGATTTAATGGAGCAGTAGAAATTGCACAGATTTAATCAAGGGTATGGATTCTATTATTAATAATATCTTGGGAATTGGTAAGGATGTTGATAAGTTGGCTGGGGAGGATAAGTGTGAGCTGGGTAATTGTCCCTTTGACTACTTCTGTTAATCGATGGACCGAGAATGGTTGTTTGATTAATAGGCGAGATAGTAGATTTCCATTTATTTACGTCCATGGAATAAGTATGAGCCATTATTTCGGGTGGTGTTAGACGAAGTAAATCAGAGCCAAAGATAGCTTCAGGTGTAGGTGCGTCAAATATAGCTAAAAGATGAGTATTATTTGTATTCGCTATCTCATAATGCCACCATCCTTGAGGAACATTCGCGACTTGACCTGCTGTAATTGTATAGTTTTGGATTTCCTTCGAAAATGGATTTAATAGCGACACCGTTGCAGAACCAGAAATACAATAAACGAGTTCAGCAGCATTTTGATGTACATGTGGTTCCACTACTATATCTTTACTTAAATAAATATCTAGTAATGATACATTTTCCAATGAATTTAATTGTTGCTCTCCTAAGACATTAATATAGTTGTAATTATCTCTTTTAAAAAAATTGCTCTTATTTACATCATAAGTAAATGATGTTTTTGGATCTGTATAATCCATATATTTCACCATTCTATTTACCCTTCTTCCCCTTAAAGTCTAGGTATTTTATGATGTATTTTTTAAATAAGTGCAAGTACCGCATCTAAATGGAGACAGATTATAGAAAATTCGTATGATAGAAGAGTAACGATGAAATAGAATGAAAGGTAAAGAAGGGTGTTCCATAAGGAAATAATTAGCTATTCCTTATGGAACATGAAGGTTTGTTATAGCTTATGAGATTACTTGAAGCTCTTTAGGAAATTTCGTTAATATTTCCACAACTTCTTTTGTAACGTAGACATCATCCTCAATTCGAACTCCTGCAACATTAGGAACGTAAATTCCAGGTTCAATTGTATAAACCATGCCTTCTTGTAGTAACAAGGGATTTGTTTCCGTTAAGGAAGGGAATTCATGAACACTAATACCTAATCCGTGACCTAAACGATGTGGGAAAAATTCTCCGTACCCTGCATTTCTAATTGTGTTACGTGCAACTTGGTCAATGGTTGCACATGAAACTCCAGCCTTAGATACTTCAATTGCGGCAAGCTGTGCTTTTAAAACTGTGTCATAGATGTCCTTTTGTTTTTCGCTAATATCTCCATATGCAACAGTTCTAGTAATGTCTGAACAGTAACCATCCACAACTACCCCTAAGTCAAATAAAACTAAATCCCCTTTTTTTATTTGAGTTTCTCCAGGATTACCGTGAGGAGAAGCACCATTTATACCGGTAAGTACCATAGTAGAAAAGGACATTTTGCCGATCCCCTTTTTCTTTAATTCATATTCAATACTTGCGAGAATCTCCATCTCTGATTTACCTTCCGCAATTTCATTACAGCCAACTTCTATAGCATAATCCGCCCATTTACAAGCTTCTTTTATTTTTGCTAGTTCATCAGCAGTTTTAATCATACGTAAGGTATTAATTTTTTCTTCGGCAGAAACATATGATTGGATAGTAGGGAAAGAAGTCTGCAGTGCGTGATATCTAGCAACATTCATATGATCCATCTCAAGAGCTACTTTATTTCTACTGCTTGTTCGAGCTTCAACCATAGTTTGAATGGTTTCCCAAGGATTGTCGGTATCACTATATCCGATGATGTCATGATCCCAACCAGCGTTTTTCGCATCATTTTTTTCCATAGAAGGACAAACCAATATGGGATCTTTTTCTGGGAACACAATCAAAGCCAATAATCTTTCATGTGGGTCACTATAAAATCCGCTAAAATAAAAAATATTATCTGTTGATGTGAGAAAAGTGAAATCAATTTCTTCTTGCTTCATCCAATTCGCTAAAGACTCTAATTTTTGTTCCAATTAAACCAACCTCCGTGTTTCTTAAAAAATATAGGATTCGTTATTCTTACGTTTTATCCGTAGGACTAGGTGAATGCATTCCTTATCTTATAAGAGTAACAACTAAAATCAAGCATGTAAATATTGAGCTTCCCTAAATTTTTTCAGATCGTTATGCTAATTATTGTTAGTATAATAATTTGCTGATTTTTAAATACTTTTTTAACCCTTGTCCGCATAGTATGGAAACAAGGAGGTTTTACGACTATGAATAAAAATAGATATTTATTATGTATCTTATTGTGTGGAGTCTTTTTATACTATGGCATGCCAAGACTTTCCCCATTTTCCGAAGGAGCAGAAGGAATATTCTCGATTACTTGGCTAGCCTTTGCCTTGATGGTGATAGCAGGAAATTTAACTGCATTACTATATACTCCCAAAAAATCAAGAATAGTGAAAAAATCATCTAAAAAAGTACAGAAAAAGAAAAAAATATATTATTATCAATAAAGTGAAAAAAGCTAGTATGGTGAACCTTCTACTAGCTTTTGCTTTTTATAATAATTGTTGATTAAAGTAAAATCTTTCAATCCACACCATCCCCCCTTTAACTTCCATATATGTTGGAATGTTTTATACCGATTAGTCGAGAAGTCATTGAATACCCTAGTAGTTCACTCTATAATAAAGATATGTAAGCTTTTCAATAGTTGAATGATAATAATTTCAGATAAATAGAAAAAAAGGTATTAAAATGTCTAGTGCAAGTCGTTCTCGTCTAGCCTAAACTTCAAGAAGTTTCCTTTCCTTATCAAAAGAACAGGACTTTTTAAAGGTTAGATTGGATGCAATGCGCTGTTCTTAAAAAGAGGGTGGTAATTTGGCTACAAAACATGAGCAAATATTAAACTATATTGATGAATTACAAGTAGGAGAGAAAATCTCTGTCCGTCAAATCGCAAAAGCATTGAATGTAAGCGAAGGTACTGCTTATCGAGCAATTAAAGAGGCAGAAAATAAAGGATATGTAAGTACAATTGAAAGAGTCGGTACGATTAGAATTGAACGGAAAAAGAAAGAGAATATTGAGAAATTAACATACGCTGAAGTAGTAAATATTGTCGATGGACAAGTTCTTGGCGGAAGAGCTGGTTTACATAAAACATTGAACCGTTTTGTTATCGGAGCGATGAAATTAGATGCAATGATGCGTTACACGGGTGCTGGTAATCTTTTGATTATTGGGAATCGAGTCCGTGCACAGGAGCATGTTTTAAAAGCAGGAGCAGCGGTTTTAATAACGGGCGGATTTGATACAGAGGATCATGTGAAAAGATTAGCAGATGAATTGCAGCTGCCCATTATTTCAACAAGCTATGATACATTTACTGTTGCAGCAATGATAAATCGAGCAATCTATGATCAGCTAATAAAAAAAGAGATTGTTTTAGTGGAAGACATTTTAACGCCACTTAAAGATACAATCTATTTAAAGACAACAGATAATGTTGCATTGTGGCATCAATATAATAAAGACACTTTGCATGGACGCTTTCCAGTAGTTGATCAAAGCTTTAAAGTGCAAGGAATGATTACTTCTAAGGATATTATCGGAAAATCGATGGATATGACTATTGATAAAGTCATGACAAAGCATCCAATGACTGTTAGTGGGAAAACAAGTGTTGCTTCTTGTTCTCATATGATGGTATGGGAAGGTATCGAAGTACTACCTGTTGTAGATGAAGCAAATAAGCTAGAAGGAATCATAAGTCGACAAGATGTATTAAAGGCATTGCAAATGAACCAAAGGCAGCCTCAAATCGGGGAAACAATTGATGATATTGTAACAAAGCATGTATTGTTGGCAAAAGGGAAAAATAAGGGGGAAACTACCTTTTCCTGTGAAGTGACACCGCAAATGACAAATCATTTAGGCACTATCTCATACGGGGTTTTTACAACAATTGTATCAGAAGCAGCGAATAGAATACTAAGAGGTTTTAAAAAAGGGGATTTAGTTGTAGAAAATATGACAATCTATTTTATCAAGCCTGTTCAAATGGATAGTGTTATTGAAATTTCCCCAAAAATTCTAGAAGTTGGACGAAAATTTGGGAAGGTAGATGTGGAAGTATTTAACCATGGGATCCTTGTAGGAAAAGCGATGATGATGTGTCAATTAATTGACCGTCATTAAGGAAGGGAGAAATAAATGAAACAGCAAATACTAGATGCAATTAAAGTGTTTGATACAATCATTATTCATAGACATGTACGTCCAGATCCTGATGCATATGGATCTCAAGGGGGATTAGCTGAAATCATTAAAGCCTCTTTTCCGGAAAAAAACGTGTACACCGTAGGGAAAGAAGAAATCTCATTAAACTTTCTTAGAAGATTAGATGAGATTGATGATAGTACATTTAAAGATGCTTTAGTCATTGTATGTGATACAGCTAATCAAGAAAGAGTTTGTGACCAGCGATATCAAACAGGTAAAATGCTGATTAAGATAGATCATCATCCAAATGATGATGCATATGGGGATATTGCTTGGGTAGAGACTACAGCTAGTTCAACTAGCGAGTTGATTTATGAGCTTTATTTGTTTGGAAAAGATCAAGGATTAAAGATGAGTGATGAAGCTGCTAGGCTTCTTTATGCTGGAATTGTTGGAGATACAGGGAGATTTCTATATCCTAGCACATCAGAAAAAACATTTCATTATGCTGGAGAATTAATCAAGTATTCGTTTTCGCGTACAGATATATATGACCAAATGTACGAACTTGACCCTTCTATTGTAAAGCTGAGTGGATTTGTGCTCCAGAATTTTAATGTTCATGAAAATGGTGTTGCAAGCATGATGATTAACAAGGAGATACTAGATCAATTTCATGCTACTCCAGCACAGGCTTCTTTACTTGTTAGCAGTCTTGGAAGTGTAAAAGGTTTAAAAGCATGGGCCTTTTTCATAGAGGAGTCTGATCAAATACGAGTAAGGCTGCGTTCGAAAGGACCAGTTATTAATGGTATTGCAAAAAAGTATAATGGTGGAGGGCATCCTTTAGCTTCAGGTGCAACAATATATCATTGGGATGAAGTAGGTACAGTAATAAGAGATTTAGAGGAAGTTTGTAAATAAATTTTACTAGTAAAGAGGTGCTGTCTCATTTTTATGGAGCAGCACCTTATTTCAAAAGCTAAGTAAGTGTCGTTTTTTAGTGAACTATCTTCATTTACTTCATGAACGGAACAATTCTTTGGTAAGGAAAGGTTGCTCCTTCTCGTGCTGCTTTTTAATCGGCAAAGGTAACACTTAATTCAACATGAACTGTTGTATAGATAATCAACTCTGTTACTTTAAATTTATAGCGCTTCTTATCAGATTCTACTACTTTGTTTTCGATTGATTTTTTCAGTAATGCCCGACTTTTATATACCATATCAAGGTCTTTGGCAATAATGGTCGATAAATCTTCTTTCATCGCATCTTCCATCTCAAGGGCATTGAATGGCTTAATGTCATATTTTTCTTTATCTGTATTGTTTATTTTTACAACAATGCTTTCAACTGTCAGCTTTTCCTCGGTTGTTTTGTTTTGTGCAGCAAACTCCTCTTGCCAAATTTTCTTCTCTCTTTCTAAATCTTCAATGGTAGCTTTTTGTGTTTTAATTTCTGAACTATATCTTTCCTGCCATACGCCAAAAATAAAGACAAAAATGCACCAACTGATTATCCCGCCGATTACCATCCCGGCAAAAAAACGCTGCACTGCCTGATTTTTATAATATGGTGGAATTCTCATTTTAAATATACTCCTGCGTTATCCATTTTATAATCGTTATTCCAGTATGCGCGCCACCAAAAGCAGAGACAATTAATAAGATTTGCTTAAATAAATCCTTTGTTCCGGCATCATAAATTCCTTTTTCAATTGTATCAATCGCATCAAATGTACCACCAATTGCGGTGACGATTGCCCAGATTTTTATGATTCCAGATACACGGATGATTTCTGTGATGAGTGGTTTTCCTGTTAGAAATGCGGCGAGACCGCCTAAAAGTGCTCCACCTAATATAACGCCTAATGCAATAAAGTAACTTTCAATGAAGGTAGGGAAGAATGGCTGTTGGTTCATATGTTTACCCTCTCTATCTTTTTTAGTTTTGTCCATTGCTAAAAAGACCGCAAAGTTATTAGCAAGGACTAAAGATTGTTTGTCGTATTCATCACGCTTATTAGCAACACTTTTGAAAAATGGTAAAACCGTTATCTAGTATTCTTCTATTCTTATTACTATGGACAAACTATCAGTTTTATGAGTGTTTTTAACAACTTCCTTTTATATGTTTTAAAGGGGGGATGTTTGCATCGTTTTTTGATTATAAATCGTATCCCATTTCCTATAAATGCAATGGGAATATTTCTAAATACTCGGAAAGCTCCATAAAGAGAACATATTTTCTTTTTTTGCTGTGAACAACTATAATGAAAGGAAAAAGGTTTATTTCCCCAAACATTTTTAAGGGGAAAATGATATTTTTAAAAATTATCCTAAAAGGACGGTAACCGAAGATTTTCGGTTGAAATTCGTTCTTTTTAAAGGAATGAGCATAATAATATATTTTCTGTTAATAGGAAATTGAAAAATTTACAAGAAAAGTGGTGAATTTATGTCTTTTGTACATCTTCAGGTTTCTAGCGCATATAGTCTTTTATCTAGTACTCTTTCGATAAAAGAGTTGGTCAGCAATGCTAAATTGCAAGGGTATCATTCCATTGCTTTAACCGATCGAAATGTTATGTATGGTGCAGCTTCTTTCTATAAAGAAGCATGGAAGCAAGGAATAAAACCGATTATTGGACTAACAGTAGATGTAATAAGTGAAAGGGAAAAGGAAAATGCATATCCATTAATCTTATTAGCTAGAAATAGTCTTGGGTTTAAAAATTTATTAAAAATTACCAGTGCCATTCAAACAAAGAATCCACAAGGAATTCCGGTGAAGTGGCTAAAGCATTATGCAAAGGGCTTGATAGCCATTTCCCCAGGATTCGAGGGAGAAATGGAACAAAGTATTCTGAAGGATGATATGGAATCGGCACGAAATACATTATTGTTATGGAAGACTATTTTTGAACGTGGCCAATGCTTCTTATCGATCCAAAGACATGGTTTATCCATAGAGGAAACGTTCAATGAACAATTAAGGAAATTAGCTATCGAAGAAGAAGTGAAGCTTGTAGCAACAAATAATGTACTTTACCTAAAGGAAGAGGATCATTTTGCTTATGAATGCTTAAAGGCAATTAAAAATTCGGAAAAGCTATCAGATTTAGAGCAAAATGAATGGAATTCCAATCAGCATTATTTAAAAAATAAAGAAGAAATGATAGAACTATTTCATGATGTTCCAGAGATTCTTGAGAATACTTGGAATGTAGGAGAATCTTGCCAGATAGAGATGAAAGGTATACTTGCTACCTTGCCTAAATATACTGTACCTGCAGAAAAAAACGCACTAAGCTATTTAAAAGAATTATGTAATGCTGGATTAAATGAAAGATATCTAGAGCCTACTCCAGAACATAGAGCGCGGTTAGAATATGAACTTGGTATAATTGGAAAAATGAATTATAGCGACTATTTTTTAATTGTTTGGGATTTTATGAAGTACGCACGAGAAAATGGTGTTTTAACAGGTCCAGGGAGAGGATCGGCCGCTGGGTCAATCGTTGCCTATGTTTTACATATTACAGATGTAGATCCTATTAAGTATCAATTGCTTTTTGAAAGGTTTCTAAATCCGGAGAGAATTTCCATGCCTGATATCGATATTGATTTTCCGGATAATAAGCGTGAAAAAGTTATTTCATACGTGAAAAATAAATATGGAGAACTTCATGTTGCACAGATTATTACCTTTGGGACATTGGCAGCTAAAGCTGCTTTGCGAGATGTTGGCAGAGCGTTTGGTCTTTCTGTAAAAGAGTTGGATGAACTTTCAAGGATGATTCCATCCAAGTTAGGAATCAATCTTAAACAAAGCTATCAAGAATCAACCAGATTGCAGCAATTTGTTGCATCATCTCCTCGTAATAAAAAACTATTTGATACCGCTTGTAAAATTGAAGGGCTTCCAAGGCATACTTCTACTCATGCTGCTGGCGTAGTGCTTAGTCAGCAACCGCTTGTGGAAATTATTCCGATTCAAAGTGGGCATGAAGATATATACTTAACACAGTATAGCATGGAATATTTAGAAGAACTTGGTTTATTAAAAATGGACTTTCTCGGATTAAGAAATCTTTCTTTTATGGAATCCATTCTTGAAATGATTTACAAAACAACGAAGAAAAAAATTGATATTAGAAAAATACCGATTGATGATTCAGCTGTGTTCAGTCTTCTAAGTAAAGGGGAGACAACTGGGATATTTCAGTTGGAGTCAGAAGGAATGCGCAATGTGTTAAAAAGGCTACAGCCAACTGATTTTGAAGACATAGTAGCCGTTAATGCGCTTTATCGTCCAGGACCTATGGAAAATATTCCTCATTACATCAATAGAAAACATGGCAAAGAGTCGATTAACTATTATCATCCTGATTTAGAAGAAATATTAAGCAGCACATATGGAGTAATTGTTTATCAAGAGCAAATAATGCAAATTGCTTCTAAAATGGCTGGTTTTTCGCTAGGAGAGGCAGATTTGTTAAGACGAGCTGTGAGCAAGAAACAAAAAGATATTTTAGAACAAGAAAAGATTCATTTTGTAAAAGGTGCGGAAAGAAAAGGATATCACGAGAAAACGGCGAATGAAATATATGAGTTAATAGTACGATTTGCTAATTATGGTTTTAATAGGAGCCATGCAGTGGCATATAGTATGATTGCTTATCAGCTTGCTTATTTAAAGGCTAATTATCCCCTATATTTTATGGCTTCGTTACTGACATCGTCTATTGGAAATACAGGGAAAATACTTCAATATATCCAAGAATTAAAACAAATGAATATCGAAGTGGCTCCGCCATCCATTAATAAAAGTAATTACTTTTTCCGAGTCGAAAAGAACAAAATTCGTTATAGTTTAGTTGCGATAAAAGGAATTGGCGGAAACGTAATGAAAGAAATAATAAAGGCAAGAAATCAGAAAAAATTTGAGGATTTATTTGATTTTTGTATTCGTGTTTCTCCAAAGACGATAAATAGAAAAGTGATGGAAATGCTAATCTATTCAGGAAGCTTTGATGAATTTGGCGTAGACCGGGCTACACTGCTTGCTACCGTTGATGTTGCCATTCAGCATGCACAATTAGTACATCCAGAGGATACAGACCAAAATGATTTGTTTAGTGATGATGATTTCTTTTTTAAGCCGAAATATGTAGAAGTGGAGCCACTTAAAGTCGAGGATAAATTAACTTTAGAAAAAGATGCATTGGGTTTTTACTTGTCAGACCACCCTGTATCTATTTATAAACAGTATCAGACTCCTTTACAAACTACTCCCATTAATGAGTTAGAAACAGGGAAGAAACAAAGATGTATTGTATATATTACAGAATTGAATGCAATACGTACAAAAAAAGGCGAACCGATGGCTTTTATACAGTTAAGCGATCAAAGTGGTGACATTCAAGGCGTTATTTTTCCACTTGTCTTTAAAAAATATCATGAACTGCTAAAAATAGGTGATACAGTCTATATGGAAGGGAAATGTGAAGACAGAAATGGAACGAAACAACTAGTTATTCAAATGGTTGAATCGATTGGAACGATAGTCCAATCACTTCCAAAAAAAAATCATAAGCTATTTATTAAAGTGATGAGTGAGAAAAAAATGATTAACCAAAAAGCAAAGCTTCTTACGATTATTAGGAAATATCCAGGAATCACACCTGTTATTATTCATTATGAAGAAACAGGAAAAAATATAATTTTGAGCGAAGAATATAAAATTTCTCCAAGTAAGGAATGTATCGAAGAATTAACTGCACTGCTTGGTACTAATCAAGTTGTCTTAGCCGAATAAAACTTTACAACTTTTCAAAGATAGTATATTGTTTAATAAGCTAACTGGTCAGACCACTTAGTGGAATTTTTTGGGGTTGGATTATTGTACTTATACTTTATTTATTTTCTAATTATATTTGCCCTATTATGGCAAGAAAGAAGTGAGTGATGACATAAGGTGAAAGAATCATCTTTAAAGGAATCCAAATTATATGTGGATATCGTCAATCATTTACGAGAAATGATTGATCAGAATGGTCTTAAGCCGGGGGACAAGCTTCCATCTGAACGGGTATTAAGTGAAACGCTAGGAGCTGGAAGATCGTCTATTAGGGAAGCCTTGAGGGCATTAGAGCTACTTGGACTTATTGAAACAAGAAAAGGGGAAGGAACCTTTCTTCGTGATTTCCAAGGTCATAAACTAGTAGAACTGATCAGTACATTTATCTTGCAGAATGATAAAGCAAAGAAAGATGTTTTGGAGACGAAGAATTATATTCAATTAAACGCTCTATATATTGCGATGGAAAAAATAACAGCAGATGAAATTGAATATTTAAAACAATGGGTGAAAGCGCAAGAACGATCAGAAAGTGAATTTTTCTTTCAGTTAATCAAAATAGCTGATAATTTTTTGGTCCATCGTTTATGGACAATTTTGAATGACTATTACCACTCCTTAACGATTCCTACAAAAAAATGGAGGAGGGAAGATTTCCTCCTTCTTTTAGATGCATTACATGATAAGGATCAAATGAAATTATGGGATGTGTATGGTAGTTACAATAACTTTAAATGAATAATGGTGCATGGAAATGACAGGAATCCGATTCAAATCTAAATTGTTACTTATGGGGAGGTTTCCATATTGATAAAGGGGATATTTTCGAAATCGAAAAAACTTAAATATGCTACATTGCCTTCAGAATTATCGAAAAATGAAGTTCCTGAAGGTATTATGACAAAATGTTCTAATTGTAAGAAAATAATGTATACACGTGAGCTACAGAAGAATTTAAAGGTTTGTTTGAATTGTGGGTATCATTTACCAATGAAAGCATATGAAAGAATGGATAGTATCCTTGATGAAGCAACTTTTATCGAACTAAATGAGGACATGAAAACAGGAAATCCGTTACATTTTCCTGGCTATGAGGATAAGATTGCTGGAGATATTAAGAAAACGAATATGAATGAAGCTGTTGTTACTGGCACTGGCGAAATAAATGGAAATAAAGTAGTAATAGCAGTAATGGATTCTTCTTTCCGAATGGGGAGTATGGGATCGGTAGTTGGAGAAAAAATAACGCTTGCTATTGAAAAGGCAGACGAGCTTTCAGTACCGTTTATCATTTTTACTGCTTCAGGTGGAGCAAGAATGCAAGAAGGCGTATTAAGTTTGATGCAAATGGCTAAAACGAGTACCGCATTAAAACGATTTAGTGATAACGGTGGTTTATATATAACGATTATGACACATCCAACGACAGGAGGAGTTTCTGCAAGTTTCGCCTCGCTTGGAGATTATAATTTTGCTGAACCAGGTGCATTAATTGGTTTTGCAGGACGTCGAATTATTGAGCAAACAATTGGAGAAGAACTTCCTGAGGATTTTCAAACAGCAGAGTTTTTACTAAAGCATGGTCAATTAGATGCAGTCATACCTAGATTAGAGTTAAAAGAAAAGCTTAGCTTAGTGCTGGAAATGCATCAAAATGGTGGTGATTTAGAGTGGTAGGATTAGATTTTGATAAGCCTATAAATGATTTGAAAGATAAAATTAAAGAGTTGAAAGATTTCTCGGAAAATGCAAATGTTGATTTAAGTACAGAAATTGAAAAATTGGAGCTTCGCTTAAAAAAACTTGAAAATGATATCTATGATAATATGAAGCCATGGGATAGGGTTCAGATTGCTAGACATCCAAATAGACCAACGACTCTAGATTATATCTCTCATTTATTTACAGATTTTATCGAGTTGCATGGCGATAGAGGATTTGGAGATGATGAGGCAATTGTAGGCGGAATTGCAAAATATAGAGGTTTGCCTGTAACAATTGTTGGTCATCAAAGAGGGAAGGATACGAAAGAAAATATCCGTAGGAATTTTGGAATGCCCCATCCAGAAGGATATCGAAAAGCGCTTCGTTTGATGAAGCAAGCGGATAAGTTCAATCGTCCCATTATTTGTTTTATTGACACAAAAGGTGCATATCCAGGTAAAGCTGCCGAAGAAAGAGGACAAAGTGAAGCCATTGCAAAAAATTTATTTGAAATGGCATCCATGCAAGTTCCAATTGTTTGTATCGTAATTGGGGAAGGTGGTAGTGGTGGAGCATTAGCTCTTGGTGTTGGTAACCATATCCATATGCTGGAGAATTCTACTTACTCGGTTATTACTCCTGAGGGTGCAGCATCTATTTTATGGAAAGATGCTGGACAGGCAAAACAAGCTGCCGAAAAAATGAAGATTACAGCTCCAGACTTAAAAGGATTAGGTATTATCGATTCGATTATAAGAGAAGTCAAAGGTGGAGCACATCATGATATAAAAGAACAAGCAGTGCAAATCGATGAGGTTTTATATGCATCTCTGAAAGAATTAAAAGCGATGACAAAGGAAGAACTTGTGAATCATCGTTATAATAAGTTTAAAAATATCGGAGCATATAAAAATAGTTAAAACGCTAATAACAAGCATTAAGACTGTAGACATAGATAAAAACTGTCTACAGTCTTTTTGATGAAACTATAGGAGTAACTATTTAGAATTTACGCTTTCAGTTGTATGTAGGGTAAAACTAGTGAATGCTAGACATAATTTTACAATAAACTAAGAAAACATATACATAAAAAAAAGTGAAATGTGTATGATAAAACTGTTTAAATGATTTTGTTCTTATGGTTTAAAGTGATAGAAATAGGGAAAGATCAAAAATACGTATTATTATAAAACGATTTCAATTTGCTGATTATTCCGTCTTTTATTTTTTTCATAGTTTAAGTTGAGATGCGCGATTCTTCATGATATGGTAGTATTGTTTAATGGAGAATTGGATACAAATATCGGGAATTAATAGAGGATAAACAATTTCTAGATTAATTTACAAAAGTTAGCATTACATAAAATTATATATGTAAATTTTGTGAAAAATGTTGCAGACAGATAATTTGTTATATAATAGTATATGTATGTTATGCTACATAATTTATTTGTTAAGAAATTATGAGGTGAGGAAATGACAGTTAAAAGAATTGGTGTATTAACAAGTGGCGGTGACGCACCTGGAATGAACGCTGCCGTTAGAGCAGTAGTTCGTAAAGCGATTTTTCATGGAGTAGAAGTATATGGAGTTATTGGTGGTTATGCGGGACTAATTAGCGGCAACTTCAGAAAGTTAGAAGTTGGTTCTGTTGGCGATATAATTCATCGTGGTGGAACATTCCTTTTTTCTGCACGTTGTGAAGAATTCAAAACAAAAGAAGGACAACAAAAAGGAATTGAGCAATTAAAAAAACATAATATTGATGGTCTTGTTGTTATTGGCGGAGACGGATCTTATATGGGTGCGAAGGCGCTTACAGAACAAGGTTATCCTTGTGTGGGCGTTCCTGGTACAATTGATAACGATATACCTGGAACAGAATTTACCATTGGCTTTGATACAGCACTAAACACAGTTATTGATGCAATTGATAAAATCCGTGATACTGCAACTTCTCATGAAAGAACATTTATTATTGAAGTTATGGGGAGAAATGCTGGCGATATCGCATTATGGGCTGGTTTAGCTGGTGGTGCTGAAACAATTCTTATCCCTGAAGAAGGCTTTAATTTAGAAGAGATTGTTGGCAGATTGAAAAAAGGGCAAGAACGCGGCAAAAAACATAGTATTCTTGTCGTTGCTGAGGGTGTTGCAAGTGGTGTTGAAATTGGTAAATTAATTGAAGAAAATACCGATTTCGATACACGTGTATCTGTGTTAGGTCATATGCAGCGTGGTGGTTCCCCTACTGCTCAAGACCGTGTATTAGCGAGCCGCCTAGGTGCTTATGCAGTTGAGCTTCTTGTAGAAGGTAAAGGTGGTCGAGCTGTAGGTATCGAGAAAAATCAACTTGTTGATTATGATATCATTGAAGCTTTAGCGCGTAAACATACGATTGATAGTAATTTATATCACTTATCAAAGGAATTATCTATTTAATAAATCGATAGGAATTTATGATTATCTCGTATATTTAATTGTACAGATAACTCATAAATTCCTAAAATGCTGTGAAATTAGCTATTATTTTTTTACTATTATTTATCGGAGGTAATTATTAATGCGTAAAACAAAGATTGTATGTACTATTGGTCCTGCAAGTGAAAGCGTGGAAAAATTAACGCAATTAATGGAAGCTGGAATGAATGTTGCTCGCCTTAACTTTTCTCATGGAGATTTTGAAGAGCATGGTGCTAGAATAAAAAATATTCGTGAAGCAGCAGAGATTACTGGAAACAATATTGCGATTCTTTTAGATACGAAAGGTCCAGAAATCAGAACAAATAACATGAAAGACGGCGCAATTGAATTAGTTGCTGGAAATGATATCATCGTTTCTATGACAGAAGTGGAAGGTACTACAGAAAAGTTCTCTGTTACTTATGTAGGATTAATTGATGATGTTGAACCAGGTAGCAAAATTTTATTGGATGACGGCTTAATTGGTCTAGAAGTAACGAAAATAGATAAATCAGCTGGTGAAATACATACAAAAATCTTAAATTCAGGAACATTAAAAAACAAAAAAGGTGTTAACGTTCCTGGGGTAGCTGTAAAGCTTCCTGGTATGACTGAAAAAGATGCAAATGATATTCGTTTTGGTATTGAACAAGGAATTGATTTTATCGCAGCATCTTTTGTACGCCGTGCATCTGATGTTTTAGAAATTAAACAATTATTAGAAGATAACAACGCTTCTCATATCCATATTATTCCAAAGATTGAAAACCAAGAAGGTGTGGATAATATTGATGAAATTTTAGAGGTTTCTGATGGATTAATGGTTGCTCGTGGTGATTTAGGAGTAGAAATCCCTGCTGAGGAAGTACCATTAGTACAAAAATTATTAATTAAAAAATGTAATACTTTAGGAAAACCTGTTATTACTGCAACACAAATGTTAGATTCTATGCAACGTAATCCACGTCCTACTCGCGCAGAAGCAAGTGACGTAGCAAATGCAATCTTTGATGGCACAGATGCAATTATGCTATCAGGTGAAACAGCTGCAGGATCCTATCCAGTAGAAGCTGTACAAACAATGAATAATATTGCTTCAAGAGCAGAAGAAGCATTAAATTATAAAGAAATATTATCTAAACGCAGCAAAGATTCTGAGCATTCCATTACTGATTCAATCGGACAATCTGTTGCCCATACAGCATTAAATTTAGAAGTAAAAGCAGTAATTACACCAACTGGTAGCGGTCACACTGCAAGAATGATTTCTAAATACCGTCCAGAAGCTCCAATTGTCGCTGTGACATATGATGCAAGTATTCAAAGACAATTAGCGCTAGTTTGGGGAGTATATCCACGCCTAAGCCAAAAATCAGAATCAACAGATGAAATGCTAGATGTAGCAGTTCAAGAAGGTGTTAACAGCTCTATTGTTACACATGGTGATTTAGTAGTTATTACAGCAGGTCTTCCTGTTGGAGAAGCAGGTACAACAAACATCATGAAAATTCATGTAATTGGAGATGTACTTGCTAAAGGACAAGGAATTGGCCGTAAGACAGCATTTGGTAAAGCTGTAATCGCTACTAGTGCTAAAGAAGCACTAGATAAAGTTAAATTTGGTTCAATTCTTGTGACAAATGCAACGGATCGGGATATGGTACCTGCATTAGAAAAATGTAGTGCGGTAATTGTTGAAGAAGGCGGCTTAACAAGCCATGCAGCTGTTGTAGGTTTAAACATTGGGATTCCTGTTATCGTTGGAGTAGAAAACGCAACAAGTATCTTAAAAGATGGACTAGATATTACTGTTGATTCCCGTAGTGGATATGTTTATAGCGGACATGCTAGCGTACTATAAAAAATGATTAAAAGAAGAAGAATATTCTTGCTCATAAGGCAAGGGATATTCTTCTTTTTTTATAGCTAGGAAAGATTAGCATTTGGATGAAAGCCATGATAGCAGTTGGAAAGAAAAATAGAGTAAATAGAGTTTCATCCTCACCGCCCATTGAAACATTACACCTCCTAGAGATCGCCTCAGCCTAATCACCCCAAATAATATTTCTATAAATAAACAGTAGGACGAAAGGCGGTCTACTATCACCAGCAAAGGAATAAAGGTATAATATAAGTAGGTAGACAAGAGAAGGGCGGTGACAATTTTTGCGAAATTTTTTCATTAGCTTGCTACTATTGCCAATAATAGAGCTTATAATCTTTCTCTTAGCAGGGAATTTAATTGGAATACCAGAAACTTTATTTGTTGTAATAGGAACAGGAATTCTTGGAGCTATGTTATTAAAGAAACAGGGATTAAAGGCAATTCGTAATGTGCAGGTTCAATTAAATCAAGGAATCGTGCCTGGAGACGCTATACTAGATAGCTTTTGCGTTTTAATTGGGGGATTACTATTACTTTTCCCTGGATTCTTAACAGATATTGTAGGAGCTATTATGTTAATTCCTCCTACAAGAAGAAGCGTAAAGCTACTCTTAATGAGGGGCATACAAAGAAAGTTGCAAAAGAAAAATAGAGTAACAATTATTCAATAAGTATAGACAAAAAGGAATAAATAATGATATATAGTAATAAAGAAAGAGTCTGAACTTCTTACAAAAGAATGGAACAGACTCTCTTTTTTTGTAACTAATGTTTATTTGTATAACGAATAAACAAAGTTTGTGATTATTTGGTATAATAATGGTGCAAATAAAGAGAAAGGCGATAAATAGATGCTCAATTTATTAAGAAAATGGAATACATTAAGAAATCAAATCTTGTTTGTTTTTTTATCTGTTATGATAGTCGTTCTTTTATTTGTTAGTATATTGATATTTAATCAGGTATCTTCATTATTAGAAAATAATGCTGAAAAACAAATACAGCAAGTGGCAGTCGAAGCAAATGGCAGAATCGAAACCTTATATGAACAATTAAATATGGCATCAAAGCTTGTAGCCACTAATGATAAAGTACAAAAGCTTTTGACGAAAGAATATGATCAAAAACATGTAACTTTTCAAGAGAAACAAGATTTGATGGGGACGGTTAATACAATAACCGCTAATTCAGATGGCATTTTTTCCTTTCAATTATTTACTAGGAATCATACGCGAATTTTGCCTCTGGATGATGCCAATCTAATGACTAGTCTTGAAACTAGATGGGTGAAAAAGGCGGATGACGCAAAAGGAAGTCTTGTATGGATTGGTGAGGATCCCAATGACAGCAATTATTTTCTGGTTATCAGAAGGGTAAACCTATTTAATCGAAGCTTTGCAAATGGAGGATATTTACTTTTTAGTATTTATGGTAATTATTTTAAGTTTGCAAATCAAACGCTTACAGATGAAACAAATCAATATTTTATGCTTTTAGATGAAACAAATAAACCGATTATTACAAATTTTGAGCAATCAAGTAAGTCAATCGTGGAAAGTGATAGAAAAATTGTTCGAATAAATGAAAAGGATTACATGATTACCAAGAATTTTTCCCATGTAACTGGTTGGACAGTACTAATCCTAACTCCCTTCAATACGTTAACAGAAGGAATAACTGTGGTACGAACAAGCATCCTTTTAGCTGGATTTATTGGACTACTAATATATTTCGTCTGCTCTTTTTTTCTATCCAATATTATTACTAGACCAATTATTCGGTTAACAAATACGATGAGATTTGCAAGTGAAGGCTCTTTGCCATCGACACCTAATATCTCTTCTGTAAATGAAATAAACGAATTAAACAGTACATATAATCAGCTTGTAAAAGAAACCAATCATTTGATTACAATGGTATATCAAAAGGAAATAATTCGAAGCCGTAGTGAATTAAGAGCACTGCAAGCTCAGATTAATCCTCATTTTTTATTTAATACTTTAGATGCCCTTCATTGGACATTAGAGGAGAAAGAGGAGGAAGAGCTGGCTGAACTTGTTGTTACGATGTCTAATTTATTTCGATATACTATTTCTCGGTCCTCAGAGGATGAGTGGGTCCGTATAAAAGATGAAATAGAACATATCGAGGACTATATGGAAATAATGAAAATGCGATTTGGAGAGCAGTTAACATGGCATATAAAGCTACCTAAAGCGTTTGAAGAAGTACGAATTCCTAAATTTTTAATACAGCCATTAGTTGAAAATGCTGTATTACATGGAGCAGAAAATAAGCTTGGCCAATGTACAGTTGATGTTATTGTTGAACAAGCAGAGGAGAAAAACAGAATAAGAGTTAGTATTAGAGATGATGGAATTGGCATCAATGCGTCTAAATTAAAAAGTATTAAAGAATCAATGGAAAAAGGAGGCATTACATCTACAGCAGGCAAGGGAATGGCTCTTTCCAATGTATATAAAAGACTTACACTCTATTATCAGGAAAGGCAACATAAGGGACTAATTATTGAAAGTATTGAAAATAAAGGAACACTAATTTCTTTTGAAATTCCAAAAGATGGAGGGATGTAAAAATGAATACGAAAACAATATTGATTGTCGATGATGAGCCAAGATCAAGGGAAGGGATAAAAAAAACATTAGAGAACTGGTCTAACGGCCAATTTCAAATATTATTGGCAGCAAATGCGGAAGATGCAATTGAAATCATAAAAAAACAAAAAGTAAACATCCTTATAACGGATATTCGTATGCCGAGAATAACTGGTATAACGATGTTAAAAACGATAAAAAGTCAAGAACATCTACCTGTAGTTATTGTTATCTCTGCCTATTCTGAATTTGAGTATGCCCAAGAAGCTCTTCGATTAGGTGTTATCAATTATTTACTTAAGCCAATAAGTAAAAAGAAACTAATAGAAGCAGTGGAAGATGCTATTACGATCGATAAAAATAGAGAAAGAGCCAATATTATCTCAAAAGTTGTTGATGACAAGTTAATTGATGCCACCGTAACGAATGAATCCCCTCGAGAACCAATACAGAAGGCATTGAAATATATTGATAAGCATTTAAAAGAAGATTTAAATCAACGTGAAGTAGCTGACCATGTTTTTTTAAATCCAAGTTATTTTAGCGTGCTGTTCAAGGAAGAAATTCATTTAACATTTAGTGAATATATAACGAGAAGGAGAATTCAGCATGCTAAAAATCTACTTATGTCAACAAAGCTTTCCATTGCTGATATTGCAGAAGAATCAGGATATAAAACCCCTAAATATTTTATAAAAATTTTTAAAGAATTAGAAGGAATAACACCGAGTGCCTATCGAAAAGTAAATTTTGAAAGGGCTTTCTAAAAATAGTTGAACTTTTTCTAATCATTGTTACCTTTTTTCGGAAATCCAATGATGATAGACTTTAATTGTAAGAAAGAAATAAATAAATAGAATGTATAGGGGGTAGTTATAATGTTTCATAGAAAAGCAATGTCAGCATTACTATCGATTGCTTTATTAATGGTTTTAGTTTTAGCAGGCTGTTCTTCATCCACTTCTTCTAATAATGAAAGCGCTTCAGACGGTGATGGTAAAACAGTTATTAAATTTATGCATTTGTGGCCAGAGGGAAGTTCAAAAGCTCAGTTCACAATTGTAAACGATATCATTAAGCAATATGAAAAAGACCATCCAGATGTGAAAATTCAAACGGAAATACTAGGAAATGAGCAATATAAAGATAAAATTAAAGTATTATCAGCTTCTAATGAGCTTCCAGACGTTGGAGTTACATGGGCAGCAGGATACATGCAGCCATTTGTTAAGGGTGGAATGTTCGCATCATTAGATGATGTCATTGATAGCAATTTTAAAGATCAATTTGTAGCAGGTACAACAGAAGCCTTTGCTATGGATGGTAAAACATATGGACTTCCACTTGAATTAAATATTACACCTGTATATTACAATAAAGAAATCTTTGAAAAATATAATTTAGAAGTTCCTGAAACATATGATGAGTTCTTGAATGTTGTAAAAACACTAGCAGATAATGATGTTACTCCAATAACTTTAGGTAATAAAGATCGTTGGACTGGTTCAATGTGGTATATGTACTTAGCAGATAGAATTGGTGGACCAGAAGTATTAACAAATGCGATTAATCGTAGTGGAAGCTTTGAAGATCCAGCACTTGTTCAAGCTGCAGAAGAAATTAATAAATTAGTAGATATGGGTGCATTTGTAAAAGGATTTAACGGATTATCCAATGACGAGGCAAAAGGATACTTTATGAACGAACAAGCTGCTATGTATTTAATGGCTACTTGGGAGTTGCCAAACTATACAACAAGCCCAGATGTTACACAAGAATTTAAAGATAAAGTTGGATACTTTAAATTCCCAACTTATGAAGGCGGTAAAGGCGATATTAACAGCTTTGTAGGTGGTCCTGGTGTTGGACTGTTTGTTTCTGAAAAATCTAAAGTAAAAGAAGAAGCGAAAGATTTTGTAGCATATCTAGTCCAAGAATGGGGCAAAACCTCTGTTAAAGATGCAGGAGTTATCCCAGCAACTGTTGTAGATACTTCCAATATTGATCTTGATCCAATGTATATTGATATTTTAAATGATCTAGGAGAAGCATCTAACTTAACATTATATGCTGACGTTCAAATGAGCTCAAGTGTTGCTCAAGTTCATTTAGATATGATCCAATCACTATTTGGCGGTCAGGCAACACCAAAAGAATTTACAACAAAGCAAGAAGAAGCGTTAGCTGAGGAAGAATAACAAATAAATAGTGGAATCCATCATAGGGAAATAGATGGATTCCACTATTTAAAAATAATCATTTGATTAGGATATTCACATTATTGATTTTTAAGAGAAGGCTTTGTTGAACGATAATATTGGTTTGAGAAAAAATTCACATTAGAAGACCCAATATTATCATTTGACAAAGCCCTTACAAATCAATAAGGAGGGAGAGCAGAAAAATGAAAAATGTGATGTCGAATAAATGGGTAATCACTCTGTATGTGCTCCCTGCACTGTTGCTCATTTTAATTTTAATCTATATTCCTATTGTATTAACAGGATATTATGGCTTAATGGATTGGGACGGTATAGGGGCTAAGACCTTTATTGGGCTAGAAAATTATATAGAGCTCATGAAAGATAAAATGTTCTGGACTAGTACGTATCATTCGGTTTTATTAGCAGTATTTTCTGCAATAAGCCTAGTAGCATATTTAGTAATCTCGTTAATTTTAGCAAGTAAGATTAAGGGAGCAGGATTTTTACGCAAAATTTACTTAATTCCAATGCTATTATCCTCTGTAGCGATTGCTCAGTTATGGTTAAAAATTTTCGATCCAACAAACGGAATGCTGAACAAGCTTTTGGAAATGTTTGGAGTGGAAAATACACCGATTTGGCTTGCAGATCCTAATTTGGTCCTATATTCGATATTCATTCCAATTGTATGGCAATATGCAGGATTTTATATCATTATTTATTATGCAGCTTTAAAAGGGGTGCCAGATGAAATTATTGAGGCAGCTAAAATTGACGGAGCTACCCCCTTACAAATTGCTTATAAAATAAAGCTCCCACTGATTGCTCCAGTAATAAAAGTAACGATAGTCTTAGCAATTGTAGGTTCATTAAAATACTTTGATTTAATCTATGTAATGACTGGCGGCGGACCTAATGGTGCTAGTGAAGTAATGGCATCTTATATGTATAAGGAAGCATTTAAAACATATAATTTTGGCTATGGTAGTGCTATTGGCTTTGCGTTATTAGTAATCTGCCTAGTGATGACATGGGTGATACAAAAATTAACAGCATCAAAAGAAGATGCTCAGTATTAAAGGAGAGAGAGGATCATGAGTGAAGTAGTTGTACAAAAAAATAATAAAACTAATTTATCCACATCTCCTAAAACAAGAGGATCAATTGGAAGTAAAATAGGATACGGAATTTTGTATCTAGTACTAGGAATAATTGCCATTTTTCAAATATATCCACTTATTTGGTTATTCTTCTTTTCTTTAAAAACGAATCAAGAAGTTTTTGGCTTATCTCCATTTGCTCTTCCAAAAGATCCACAGTGGGAGAACTATGTAAAAGTATGGACTCAAGGGAATATAAGCCAATATTTCTTTAATAGTGTGTGGATTACTATTGTCGCAGTAGTTTTAACGGTAATTCTAGCAAGCTTTGTTACTTTTGCAATAACAAGAATGCATTGGAAACTAAGTAAACTTGTTCTTGGATTGTTTATGGTTGGAATTATGATTCCATTGCATTCCACCTTAATTCCTTTATTTAGTTTCTTTAATCAATTGCAACTAATCGATAATCCGATTTCAATTATCATATCGTATACAGCGTTTAACCTACCGCTTACCATCATGATTTTATTAGGATTCTATCAAGCGTTACCACGTGAACTGGAAGAAGCAGCTGTAATGGATGGTTGTTCGATCCATCGCATATTCTTTCAAATCACACTACCAATGACAACTCCTGTTATGGCAACAGTTGTTATTATCAATATGATTTATAACTGGAATGAATTTGTATTCGTTAATACGTTCATTAGTTCTGATAAATGGAAGACTTTAACCGTAGGTGTTAATAATTTCGTAGGTCAATATTTAACAGATTGGGGAGCTATTGGCGCTACCTTGATGATAAGTATTATTCCAATTCTAATTGCTTTCATCATCCTAAGTAATAAGATTGTCGAAGGATTAGCTGCCGGCTCTGTAAAAGGATAAAAAGGAGGAAATAATCACGATGCCAAAAAATTTATTTTTTAATGCTCATCATTCTCCAATAGGAGCGTTCTCTAGCTTTACGCTAGGATTTCCTGGAGCTGGTGGTGGATTAGATTTAGAATTAGGTCGTTCTCCAAAGCAAAATATTTATATTGGTGCTGAAGCTTTAGATAAAGAAGGGACATATGAAGCTTTTCCGTTCTTTGCATATCAAGCCGATGATGAAAGTAAGAGATATGATATTGAAAATATGGACCCAGATCCTGATAAGCCTAATATAATTTTTCCTATCTCTAAAGATAAAATAAAACGTAATTTTCAACTTGGAACAGATACATGGGAATCAGAGGATCTAACTTTTACTATTTATTCCCAAGTAGAAGGTGTTCCAGATCCAAAAGCTGCAAATGAAGAAGAATTGAAAAGTACTATTTTGCCAGCTGTACTTGCTGAATTGACAGTAGATAATACAAACGGAGCAAGAAATAGACGTGCTTTTTTCGGCTATCAGGGGAGTGATCCTTATTCATCGATGCGAAGAGTCGATGATACAATGGATGGTTTTGCAGGTATTGGTCAAGGCAGATTGACTGCTATTGTATCCAATAATTCTGATGTGAAATCAGCAATGCACTTTAGTTTGGAAAATATTCTAACAACTCCTGAAGAAGAGAATTGGACATTTGGATTAGGACCTTTAGGAGCACTTGTTATGGATGTTCCAGCAGGAGAAAAAAGAACATACCAATTTGCCATCTGTTTTTATAGAGGTGGGATTGTAACTGCAGGAATGGATACTTCTTATTACTATACAAACTTCTTTAATAATATCGAGTCTGTTGCTGAATATGCGCTTGAAAACTTCGATTTACTTGCAGACAGAGCGAAAAATGCGAATAAAAAAATAGATAGTACAAATCATTTATCGGAAGATCAAAAATTTATGTTGATTCACTCGATTCGCAGCTATTATGGATCTACACAATTGTTAGATTATAATGGTGAACCCTTCTGGGTAGTGAATGAAGGGGAATATAGAATGATGAATACATTTGATTTAACGGTTGATCAAATTTTCTTTGAGCTAAGAATGAATCCATGGACAGTAAAAAATGAATTAGATATGTTTGTCCAACGATTTAGTTATCAAGATACTGTTCGTTTTCCAAATGATGATACAGAATATCCTGGTGGGATAAGTTTTACTCATGATATGGGTGTAGCAAATACAATTTCTCGTCCGCAATACTCATCCTATGAGTTGTATGGACTTGATGGTTGCTTCTCGCATATGACCCATGAACAGCTAGTAAACTGGGTATTATGTGCTGCCCTTTATGTTCATCATACAGGTGATCAAAAATGGTTGGATGCAAATCTGGAGATAGTGGAACAATGTTTTAAAAGTATACTAAACAGAGATCATCCAGAACCTGATAAGCGAAATGGTTTAATGGGGCTAGATTCTTCAAGGGTAATGGGCGGTGCGGAAATTACCACTTATGACAGTCTTGACGTGTCGTTAGGGCAAGCGCGAAACAATATTTATCTTGCAGGAAAAATATGGGCTTCCTATATTGCACTTGAAAAAATATTTACGGAAAATGAAAGAGAAGATTTAGCTAAGCTTGCAGGTGAGCAAGCAGAAAAATGCGCAGCAACTATTGTCGAGCATGTTACCGAAGATGGGTATATTCCAGCTGTCATTGGAGAAGGAAATGACTCGAAAATTATCCCTGCAATAGAAGGACTGATTTTCCCATACTTAACAAATTGTAAGGAAGCGTTAGATGAACACGGACGATATGGCACCTATATTCAGGCATTAAAGACACATCTTGAAACAGTGTTAACAGAAGGTGTTTGTCTATTTGAGGATGGAGGATGGAAAATCTCCTCTACAAGTAATAATTCATGGCTAAGCAAAATTTATTTATGCCAATTTATCGCTCGAGAAATTCTAGACTGGGAATGGGATGAAAAAGGGGCAAAAGCAGATGCTGCACATGTAGAATGGCTAACACATCCTGAGTTATCTGTTTGGAGCTGGAGCGATCAAATAATAGCAGGTGAAATCGCAGGAAGTAAATACTATCCACGGGGAGTAACTAGCATCTTGTGGTTGGAGGAACAGCATTAAAAAGTAACTATGGTGAAAAAAGCATTCCTAGGGAAAGGGGGAATGGGAGCTTATGTAGCCCCATTTCCTTTATTTACAGTTATTTGCCAGAGAGATTTACTCTTAGTTTGCAAGAAAGATAATAAAGATTAGGCAGAAAGTTAGCAGGAAAGAAGAAAGTAGAGGGGAATTGCATGTCAACAAAACCAATGGGAAAATTATATACCATCTGTGAATGGATTATGAAGCTAGCCTATATTAATTTACTATGGATTATGTTCCTATTAAGTGGATTAATTTTATTCGGTTTTATGCCTGCGACAGTAGCATTATTTACTGTTGTTCGGAAATGGTTTATGAAAGAAACCGAGATACCCATCTGGAAAACATTCTTCTCTGTCTATAAAAGTGAATTTATCAAAAGTAATGGTTTTGGCATAGTATTTGCAATGGCTGGAGCGATGTTGTATCTAGATTACTATCTAATTTTAAATCTAGAGGGAATAATCAGTATTATATCAACAAGTATCTTATTACTAATTTCTTGCTTGTATATTATTACACTTTTATTCTTCTTTCCTGTATATGTTCATTTTCAATTAAATTTTATCGCGTATTTTAAATATTCTTTTTTTCTAGGGGTATTAAATCTCCATCTATTGATTCTAGTAATCCTTGGAGTAGCTGCAGATATTTTTCTATTAATTTATTTACCTGGTCTTCTACCATTTTTCAGCGGTGTTTCAATAGCTTGTATACTAATGTCAGGTGGTCTATTCATTTTTCAGCGATTGCAAAACCAGAAAACAAACAATCATCACGGAATAAGTAGAGTTTGAGACGAAATTTATCGTGAAAGAAAAATTTATAGAAAAACTTGTAAAAAAACAGTTTGTATATTGAATGAACGAACTTAATCATGGTATAATTTGATTAACTTGATGGGGGAGATAGAATGACGAATATTCAAAGAGTAATTGAAAAGTTAATCGAACCTGCAAGAAGATTTGAATCAACAACGGATATATTAGTAAAAGGTTCAGCTAATGTTGATGTTGAAGGAATTGTAATCGCATTCATGCTTACGCAAGAAGTATTAGAAAAAGCAATTTCTATTGGAGCAAATATGATTATTACACATGAAGGTCCCTTTTATAGTCATGATAATTGGAAAGAGGCATATGCTGAAGATCCAATTTGTAATGCAAAACTCCAAGTAATAGAAGAAGCAAATATTAATATTTTTCGCTTTCATGATTATTTTCATCGCTACACTCCAGATGGAATTATGGTCGGTTTGATTCGAAAGCTTGAATGGGAGAAATATGTTGAAGAGAACCAGCCTACTGCAACTATTTTAACCATTCCAAAGAAATCGGTTATGGAGATAGCAATGTATGTAAAGGAAAAGCTTGGCGCTCCTTTTGTTAAAGTTGTTGGTGATCAGTTCATGGAATGCGAAAGAATCGGAGTGCTGGCAGGTTATCGAGGTGGAGGAGAATTAGTCATTCCTTTATTTCAGAATCAACACCTAGATTTAGTTATAGCAGGTGAAGGTCCAGAATGGGAAGCTCCAGAATATGTAAGGGATGCTATCCATCAAAGAGAAAAAAAGGCACTTATTATGATTGGTCATGCAGTTAGCGAAGAACCTGGAATGGAGTACCTCCAATCATTAGTTCAAGCATACTTTCCACATATTCCAGTTCATTACTTCAAAGAAAAGCCATTGTATCAAATTTATTAAATATTTAAAAAGATAATCGCTTTTTAGGTATACTACCATACTAGTATTTTTCTAAAAAAATACAATCTTATCACTCTCAATCTCTTCATTTAATTGTTTCATCTCAAATTTTCTATAACATTATATCCTTTACATAATAGCATTTCGTAATTTGTAACATTACTTCTAAAATTTGTAAAAGTAAGCGCTTTATAAAGGAAGTGTATTTGCTTCATCTTCGTAAGATGAGGCTTTATAATAGTCAAATACTTCTTAAAGAATTTGTATATGACTAAAAAGTTACTAATAACAGAAATGGGGGGTCCTAATGGAAACTGAAGTAGTTCATGCACAGGTAAAAACTACTAGTAAGCCAAAAAGAAACAAATTTAAGACTTTGAAGATTGCTATACGAAAAGATTGGCAGCTTTATTCTTTGTTAATATTGCCAATCATCTATTTATTAATCTTTAAGTATGGTCCTATGTTAGGAAATGTTATCGCTTTCAGAAGGTATATGCCAGGCGGTAAGATTTATGGCGAGCAATGGGTCGGTTTGTATTATTTTCAAATGTTTATTGAAGATCCAGTTTTTTGGAATGTATTTAAAAATACTTTTATTTTAGGTGGATTAACACTGCTATTTTGTTTTCCAATGCCGATTATTTTTGCTCTTCTTTTAAATGAAGTGAAGTCAAAAAAATTCAAAAAGTTTGTACAGACTGCTTCTTATTTACCGCATTTTTTATCTATCGTTATAATTGCAGGGATGGTTTTACAATTAACCGCATTAAACGGTTCGATCAATGCAATAGTAGAATTTTTCACAGGAGATAAAATAAGCTTTATTCAAAGTCCAGAATGGTTTAGGACCATTTATGTTACATCAGAAGTATGGCAAGGAATGGGATGGGGAGCCATTCTTTACTTGGCAGCCTTAACAACTATTGATGAATCCCTCTATGAAGCAGCGAAAATAGATGGTGCAAATCGTTGGAAACAGACACTGCATATTACGATTCCTGGTATCTTACCGACAATTGTTACCCTATTAATTCTAAATATAGGAAGCTTTCTAGCGGTTGGCTTTGAAAAAATCTTATTGATCTATAATCCTTTAACATATGAAACTTCCGATGTTCTTTCTACTTATCTATACCGGGTTGGTCTAGAGTCTAATAATTTCAGTTATGCTGCAGCGATTGGATTATTTGAATCTATTATTGGATTAATACTTGTTTTAACGGCTAATAGTATTTCAAGAAAACTTACAGAAAGAAGTTTATGGTAGGAGGGGAGACTAGATGAAAGAATCGAAGCAGTATAAAATCTTTAAAGTCTTTAATGTTTGTATTCTATTAGTAATCATTTTTTGTACGCTATATCCGTTTATAAATGTTGTGGCACAGTCATTTAGTAGTGAGTCCTATATTAATTCAGGACAGGTAAATTTATTGCCAAAAGGTTTTAATGTAGATACCTATCAAAAAGTTCTTAGTGATGATATGTTCTGGATAAATTATAAAAATACAGTTGTTTATACAATAGTGGGGACAATCATATCCATGTTTTTAACAACTATATTTGCATATGCACTTTCAAAAAGAAGATTGGTAGGCCGCAGGTTTTTAACAGTGTTTGCCGTTTTTACCATGTTCTTTAACGGAGGCTTGATTCCAAACTATGTATTAATCAATGCATTGGGCTTCGGTAATACGATGTGGGCAATTGTTATCCCTGGAGCAATTAGTATTTACAATATGCTAATAATGAAATCCTTTTTTGAAAATATGCCGGAAGAATTAGAAGAGGCAGCTTCCATTGATGGTTTAAACACATACGGTATTTTATTAAAAATAGTATTGCCGCTAAGTAAAGCGGTAATTGCCACAATGGTATTATTCTATGCGGTTGCATATTGGAATTCTTGGTTTAGTGCTTTCATTTATTTAGATAAAAAAGAATTATTTCCAGTAACAATTTACTTAAGAAATATGATTGCAGGGGCAACAAGCGCTATGTCAGCAGGAGCAACGTCGGCAGACAACTTAACACAGATTTCCGCCAACATTAAAGCCGTAACAATGGTTTTAACCATTTTACCAATACTGTCTGTTTATCCATTTGTACAAAAATACTTTGTTTCTGGTGTCATGCTCGGCTCTGTTAAGTAATAAAACAGGGTCGCTAGCTAACTGGAATTCAGCGTAGTTATTTTTCGAAGAAGTGTTTACAATGCCATATCTTGAGAAAATACCTACGCTTTTCCTATATATATAAGGGGAGGAAATACCATGAAGAAAAGTTTAAAAAAGGTTGGGTTATTTCTAAGTTTATGTATGTTTGTACTTATTGCCGCTGCGTGTTCTGATGATGATGCGGCAAGCACAGAAGTATCTACAAAAGGAGCTATGGAATCGTACTCGGTTGGAGATACATTTAAAGCTACAGAACCATTTAAATTACCAATCTTATATATGGAACAGTCTACATATCCTTACGATAAAGATTGGCTACTATGGGAGAAAATAACAGAAATTACGAACGTTACTTTAGAACCAACAATCGTACCTTTGAGTGATTATACGCAAAAAAGAAGTTTGTTGATTAGTTCAGGTGAAGCACCATTATTAATTCCAAAAACATATCCTGGCGAAGAAACTGCGTTTGTTTCTTCTGGTGCTGCACTTCCGGTAAGCGATTACATTGATAAAATGCCTCATTTAAAAGATAAAATAGAAAAATGGAACCTAGAAGAAGAGATAGATACTTTACGACAACAGGATGGAAAGTTTTATGTCCTTCCAGGTTTGCATGAAGAAGTTTGGCCAGATTATACATTGATTGTTAGAACAGATGTCTTTGAAGAAAATAATATTGATATACCAACAACTTGGGATGAACTATATATAGCAATGAAGAAGTTAAAAGAAATCTATCCAGACTCTATTCCGTTCTCCGATCGTTTTAAGTTTGATAGTACCCTAAATATTGCTGCAACAGGCTTTGGAACAAAGGCCGGTTGGGGATATGGAAATGGATTATCTTATATAGAGGAACAAGATGAATTTGTTTATGCACCTACTACAGATGAATACAAAGAATTAGTAACTTATTTCCATAAACTAGTAGATGAAGGACTGTTAGATGAAGAGAGTTTCACACAGACTGATGAACAAGCAACGCAAAAATTTGTAACTGGAAAGTCCTTTATAATCAATGGTAACTCACAAACTATTAATTTACACCGCACAGATATGGATAAAACATTAGGAAAAGGAAATTATTCTATTTCAAAAATAACAGTTCCTGGTGGTCCGGCAGGTCAATTAATGGCAGGTTCTCGATTAGAAAATGGTGTTATGATTTCTTCAAAAATAAAGGAAAGTGAATATTTTGAAGCAATTCTGCAGTTTGTTGACTGGTTATATTATAGTGATGAGGGTCAAGAATTCGCTAAATGGGGAGTGGAAGGAACAACATTTACAAAAGAAGATGGAGTAAGAACATTAACGGAAGACGTCACATATAACGGTCTAAATCCAGAAGGAACAAAAGATTTACGTGTGGATTATGGATTCTCAAATGGGGTTTTTGCATATGGGGGAACAACAGACTTACTTCAATCTATGATGAGTGAAGAGGAAATTAAATTCCAAAACGATATGAAAGCAGTGAAAACAACAATTCCAGCAGAACCAATTATTCCGTATTCTGTAGAAGATAGAGAAAGAGCTACTTTACAAAGCACACCTTTAAAAGACTATACGACTCAAAACACATTAAAGTTTATTTTAGGTACCCGTGATTTAAGTGAATATGATGCTTTTATTAAAGAGCTAAAAAGTCAAGGGTTAGATCAATATGTGGAAACAGCAAATAAAACATACCAAGAATATAAGAAGAATAATAAATAATAGATGAAGAATTGATGAGGTATCCTATAGCGACTAGCAATAAGGATACCTTATCCTATCTATTTTTTCATTAGGACATTTCTTTATTCTGAAAGAAGGTGAAAGGCATGGAACATAAAAAAGAGTTTGGACAAGGAATCTTATTTACATTCAGCAATTACGTATATTGGATATTATTAACGAATATTTATTTTGTAGCAACAAATGCAATATTCATTTTTTTCTTCATGACATTAACACCAACGTTCTCTAATATCGGTTTGTATGTTCTTGCATTAATTCCGTCTGGTCCTGCTATATCAGGATTGCTTTATTCCATGGAGAAATTAGTGAGAACGAAGGAACTGTCACCCACTGCGGACTTTTTCTATGGCTATCGATCAAATTTAAAAGGCACGTTTTTTACTTGGACAATAATCCTTGCCGTATACTTTGTTTTACTCATCGATTTACAATACCTTCGAATAACAGTAACTGCAGTCAATCAAATGATTTTTATCGTATTGCTTGTACTTACTCTTATTTGGACAATGCTTAGTATCAATATGTTAATGATCAATGCAAGGTTTACTTTTCGGATAAGAGATTTAGTAAAGTTATCTGCCTTTTATCAGTTTACTAAATTTAAAGAAACGATAGGCAATATATTGATATTATTTTTAGTTGCTTTTGTAACAGTATGGACGACTGATTTTTTAGTGATTTTTATTGCAAGTTTGATTGCAATGGGGATGACATTTAATTCTAAGGCGATGTTATGTCATATTGAAAGTAATTTTCTAAAGAAGACAGGAAACAGTGATACAAGTGTATAGGATTCATAATTCAAACAAAGGAGAATAAAAATGTTAACTACGCAAGGAGTGAGGGTTTCTTCAAGAGATTACTCCTATAATATCTTAAAAGAAAAAATTATGAGTTTGGAATTAGAACCAGGTACGAAGATATCTGAAAAAGAAATTGCAGATGAGCTTAATGTAAGCAGAACTCCTGTTAGAGAAGCATTTATGAAGCTAGCACAAGAGGAATTGCTTGATGTTATCCCTCAATATGGAACGATTGTATCAAGAATAAATTTAGAGCATGTAGAAGAAGGTCGCTTTATTAGAGAAATGGTGGAAAAGGAAATTGTGATACTGGTAAGTAAGGATTTTCCAGAAGTATTTCGTTTTCGATTAGAAAGTAATATTAGAATGCAAGAACTTTGTATGGAACAAAATAATTTTCAAAAAATATTTGAACTAGATGAGGAATTTCACCAATTATTATTTGCTGCCTGTAGAAAAGAACGAACATGGAATATGCTTCAGCTTCTAAATAGTCATTTTAAGCGATTACGACTCCTCAGATTTTCTAGTGATACAAATTGGGAAATAATCATTAATCAACATAAGTCCCTTTATCAACTAATTACGAATAAGGAAGGAGAAAAGGCAAGTGAAATAATGGAGAAACATCTTCGGCTAGCCTTTTTAGAACAGCATGTTTTAAAGGAAAAGTATCCAAATTACTTTATTGGCTAAAAAATATTTAAGCTTTGTGTAGTAGGGAAAGAAAATTTTTATTTTATCCATATAGATAGGTAGAGGATATGTTTTAAAGGTGAAGGATATGGATTATCCAAAGAAAAAGCATTGACTGTTTCTGTATTTCTTATATTCAGATAAGGAGAGAGGGAGAGTGTTGATGAAAGTAATAGAAGAAGATTTTTTATTACAAAATGAATCTGCAAAAGTACTATATCATGAATATAGTAAGTCCATGCCAATAATTGATTATCATTGCCACTTAAGTCCAAAAGAAATAGCAGAAAATAAATCCTTCGATAATATTAGTGAGCTATGGTTAGCAGGAGATCATTATAAATGGAGAGCAATGCGATACTTCGGAATAGAGGAGGACTATATAACTGGCAAGGCAAGTAATTATGAAAAGTTCCAAGCTTGGGCAAAAGTTCTTCCTTATAGCATAGGAAATCCTTTATATCATTGGTCCCAATTAGAATTAAAGCGATACTTTCAGATTGACACTGCATTGAATGAAGATACTTGCGATGAAATCTGGAATATTTGTAATGAGAAGCTTAAGCATAAAGAATATACTGCCCAAGGATTTATTGCTAAATCTAATGTCGAAATGATTGGGACAACAGATGATCCTTTAGATGATTTAGAATATCACAGCATGATAAAGGAAAATTCGGAGATTAAAACAAAGGTTCTTCCTTCTTTTCGACCTGATTCTTTACTTGAAATTAATCAAGAATCATTCCTTTCTTATATAAGAAATTTGGGGAAGAAAACAAATACTAGCATTACAGATTACGAGATATTTCTAAAAGCGATTAGAAAACGTATTGATTATTTTCATCAAAAAGGATGTAGAATTGCTGATCATGGGTTGGAAGAATTGCCATATGAAGAATGCACGTTAGGAGAGGTAAGTCGTATTTTTCTGGCAAAGCTAGAAGGAGCAACCATTTCTAAACAAGAAGAAATTAAGTTTAAAACGTATACATTCTTATACCTTGGACAGTTATATTCTTCCTTAGGATGGGTGATGCAACTGCATATTGGAGCAAAGAGAAATAATAATAATCGTATGTTTCAGTCATTGGGGGCTAATACAGGCTATGATTCCATTAATGATTTTACTTTAGCAAGACCACTTAACCAATTTTTAAATAGCTTGGATAAAGATAATCAATTGCCAAAAACAATCCTATATTCGTTGAACCCTAATCATGGTCCAATCATTGCCTCAGCCGCAGGAAACTTTCAAGCAGCAGGGGTGAAGGGGAAAATACAAAGTGGAGCTGCATGGTGGTTTAATGATCATAAAGATGGAATGAGAAATCAAATGAAAGATTTAGCCAATATAGGGATTTTGTCAACATTCATTGGAATGTTAACAGATTCGAGAAGTTTTTTATCCTACACCCGGCATGAGTATTTTAGAAGAATTCTTTGTAATCTGCTAGGGAACTGGATAGAAAATGGAGAGGTCCCAAAAGATTATGATTTTATTGGAAAATTAGTTCAGGATATTTCCTATTTTAATGCAAAAAATTATTTTGAGATTAATGGAGATAATTGATAAAAAGAGATGACTTTCTAGGAGGATTCATAAGTGAAGGTAGCATTTAGATGGTTTGGTAGAGAAGATGATAGTGTTTCATTAGAGCATATTAGACAAATACCTGGAATAGATGGGGTAGTTGGAGCATTGTTTGATATTCCAGTTGGAGAGGTTTGGCCAGAAGATAGGATTATGGAGTTAAAGGAAGAAATCAATAGAAATGGTATGAGTTTAGAAGTTATTGAGAGTGTTAATATTCATGAAGACATTAAACTTGGACTTCCATCAAGAGAAAAATATATTGAAAATTATAAGCAAACGATTCGTAATCTAGCAAAAGCTGGAGTGAAGGTTATCTGTTATAATTTTATGCCGATTTTTGATTGGACGCGTTCAGATCTAGCAAAGGAACTTCCTGATGGGTCGACTGTTTTAGCATATGAAAAGGGGAAAATAGAATCGATTGAACCAATGGCTTTAATGGAGCAAATGGAGAACTTATCAAATGGTTATTCATTGCCAGGGTGGGAACCGGAAAGACTTAAATCCATTAAGTATCTATTTCAATTATATAAAAATGTAACAGAAGAAGATCTATTTAACCATCTTCAGTATTTCTTAGAACAAATCATTCCAGTTGCAGAAGAATGTGATATAAAAATGGCTATCCACCCAGATGATCCGCCATGGTCTGTTTTTGGTTTGCCTAGGATCGTTCTTTCAAAGAAAAATTTAGACAGAATTATTAAGTTAGTAGATAGTCCATCTAATGGTTTAACAATATGCTCGGGTTCTTTAGGAGCAAATCCTAATAATGATATTCCTGATATATTACGACATTTTTTGAAAAAAGAACGTGTACCTTTTGTGCATATTCGGAATATCAAAATTGCAGAAAATGGAGATTTCGAGGAAACATCCCATAGAAGTACGGAAAATGGCACGCTTGATTTATATGAAATAGTTAAGACGCTACATGATTATGAATTTAAAGGTTATTTCAGACCAGATCACGGTAGAATGATTTGGGGAGAAAAGGCAAGACCTGGTTATGGTCTTTATGATCGAGCTTTAGGAATAATGTATATATTAGGAATTTGGGATAGTTTGGAAAATGGTGAAGCAATCAAACAGAAAGGGGAAGACAAAAATGTTGCCTTTAATTGAAAATCTATCAGGGAAAGTTGCAGTTATTACTGGCGGTGGAGGAGTACTATGTAGTTGTATGGCAAAGGAGTTAGCTAGACAAGGTGTAAAAGTAGCACTGCTTAATCGTACGTATGAAAAAGCTCAAAAGGTAGCAGAAGAAATAAATATCGCAGGTGGAACAGCTATTGCAGTTGCATGTGATGTAGTCGATGTCCATAGTGTAAAAGAAGCAGAGAAAATTGTATACGAAACTTTTGGGAACTGTGACATTTTAATTAATGGGGCGGGAGGAAATCATCCAAAGGGGGTTACATCAGAGGAAATTCTTCGTGTGGAAGATTTAGATAAAGAAGGGATTACGAGTTTCTTCGATTTAACAATTGAGGGATTTTCATTTGTATTTAATCTAAATATTATCGGAACATTAATTCCTACACAAATATTTTCTAAGCAAATGCTTGGAAAAAGTGGGACTGTCATAAATATCTCTTCTATGAGCGCGCCAAGTCCAATGACAAAAGTACCTGCCTATAGTGCAGCAAAGGCGGGGATTGAAAATTTTACCAAATGGCTTGCTGTTCATATGGCTGAAACCGGTATCAGAGTAAATGCCATTGCTCCTGGCTTCTTTCTTACGAAGCAAAATGAAGGGTTGCTCAAAAACTCTGATGGCACTTATACAGACCGTACGAAAAAAATACTGGCACATACACCAGTAAGAAGATTAGGAAGACCAGAGGATTTATTGGGAACCTTATTGTGGCTAGTTAATGAAGAAACAAGTGGTTTTGTTACCGGGACCAGCGTTCCAGTTGATGGAGGATTTATGGCTTACTCAGGAGTGTAACTGCTGAAGCTCTTAAAACAATATTTCCTGGGGAATTTCGACATTTACAAAAGATTGAAACTATCCTGAAGAGTAAAAATAAAATGAAAAGGATGATATTTTACTAGAAAATATTTCTGGAAATGTATGTGAACAAAAGAATAGGAGAGAAGGAAATGAAACCTATTATTGTAGCAGCAAAAAGAAAGGGAAAATTAACAGGAAATTGGAAGTACTGTATCGGAACAGGAAGGCTGGGATTGGCTCTTCAGAAAGAATATCTTGATCATTTAAAAATAATCCAGGAGAAAATAGGTTTTAAATATATAAGAGGGCACGGGCTGCTTTCTGATGATGTTGGTATTTATCGGGAAATGATGATAGGAGATGAAGTGAAGGTATTTTATAATTTTACTTATATTGATCGTATCTTTGATTCCTTTCTTGATTTGAATCTACGCCCGTTTATTGAATTTGGTTTTATGCCGGAATTGTTAGCTTCTGGTGATCAAACAATTTTTTATTGGAAAGGAAATGTTACACCGCCGAAAGATTATCAAAAGTGGAGTGATTTAGTTACAGCGGTAGTAGAGCATTTTATCGAAAGATATGGAGTAGAGGAAGTAAAAAAATGGCCATTTGAGGTTTGGAATGAGCCTAACTTAGTGAATTTTTGGAAGGACGCAGATAAGCAAGAATATTTTAAACTATATAAAGTAACGGCATTAGCAATAAAAGCTGTGAGATTGAGTCAAGTTTTTGTGGGAGTTTTTTATAGCTCCCTTTTTATAAAGTAAAACTTCTAATTTTGTATCCGTTTTCTAAATGTTTTCTTTTATCAAAATTTCGTTTTTTTCTTTTTTAAAAACCTTTTAATCCCTGTAAGGCAAAGTGAATGGGTTTTCCAATCGCCTGATTTAAGTATGGTATGTTCTGACGCACGGTTTCTGTTACTAATTT
>NZ_JBQKKM010000028.1:0-64789 GCF_052116745.1 Niallia sp. Sow4_A1
ACGAATAAGAAAATCAAAAAAATAATTCAAAGTCAACTTGAACAGTGGATCGCTGGCCTTCCTAATTATATCAAGGCTTATTTGCCGATATCACTCTGCGAAAGTTGAGTTGATAATTAATTTCCAAAAGTTTGTCCCCCTAAAACCTAATTCTTTTAAGACATATACCAAGTTATCATAACAACATCCGACAAGAATTTACACTATTCCAGAATATTATTTACACGAAATTAATATTTATTTACGAAAAATTTACATTCGAAATTTAATAGAGTAATTGACATTTTTCATTTTGTATATTACGACAAATTGCAAGTATCCACTCCTTTTGTTTAAGAAAAGAACTTATCGCTAAAAAAATTTGGATTTTGTTCAAATACACTTATGATAATTTATGATAAGATAGATATGTTTTTCCTAAGTATTTTTACTGGAAAGAATTATCCTTCAAGGAGCGTAATTATTCATGATTGATAAAATCAAACCAATACCTTCCTTATCTTCTAATTCCGTATTCCTAGCTTCTTTATTAGGAATAGTTGGTGGTTTTTTAGATGCTTATACATTTATTAGTAGAGACGGTGTATTTGCCAATGCACAAACAGGGAATATCGTTTTATTCGCAGTAAACGCTGCAACAGGTGAATGGGTGGAATCCCTTCATTATATCCCGCCATTAATAGCCTTTGTCTTAGGAGTCTTGGTTTCTGAAATTGTCAAAATACCATCTCTAAGGGAAATCCTATACAGCTATAGACGATCAATCCTTATTTTAGAATGTATCGTCTTAATTATAGTCGGATTCTTGCCAACATCTGTTCCGAATATCATTGTTACAACCAGCATCTCATTTGTATCTTCTTTACAAATATCAACATTTAACAAGTTAGATAAATGGGCATATAATTCAACAATGACTACTGGGAATCTAAGAACTGCAACTCAAGCCGCTTATGCTGCTTTTACAAAACAAAGTCAAGAAGCGAAGATCCAATTTAAAGAGTTTTCCATTATTATCGGCTCCTTTTTATTTGGGGCATTACTTGGTACCTTTACAACCACTCAATTTGGCAATAAAGCCATATGGGTATCGGCAATTATTCTAATCGTCGCATTAGTCCTTTACCATAAAGATAAAGGGTATATTCGTAAACGTTGTGCAGATAGTTTATAAAAAAGGAGAAAGGCTGAATGATTGACAGCCTTTCTCCTTTTTACTTACGATTCATAAGTCCATATAGCTCCTCCCACTGTCTTTCAAGCTCCTCCTTTTTAGAAAACAACTGCTCCAATTTACCCCAATCCGTTTCTATTTCCATTATTTTCTCTAATTCTGAAATCTTTTTTTCCAATCGTTCTACTTCCTTTTCCAATTGAATTTGATTAAAAGAAGCTTCCCTCTCCTGTTTTTCCTTAATTGTGGCCTTCTTCTCTTTTTTTGATTTTACTGGATTAGTTTGTAGATTCTTGGACGTTTGTCTTTCCGTCGACTTTTCGCGTGCATACGTGTAGTTCCCTTCAAAATAGTGAACTTCCTTTGTTTGAATCCAATAAATCTTTTGAAATAGCTTATTTAGAAAATAGCGATCATGGGAAACCGCAAGAATCGTGCCATCAAAATCTTCTAAAGCCTCTTCTAATACTTCACGGGACTCTATATCTAAATGATTGGTTGGCTCATCTAGAATTAATAGATTGATTTCTTGATACATAAGCTGGGCTAAGCGAAGCCTCATTCTTTCTCCTCCACTTAAATTGCTGACCTTTCGAAAAACGGAATAACCGTAAAAGAGAAATTGAGCTAAAATATGCCGTGCCTCCCCCTCTGTCACATGCACTTCATTTCGAAAAGCTTCGATCACTGTTTCCTCTTCCATTTCCATTAATACATGCTGAGAAAGATAGCCAATTTTCACGTTACTTCCCATTTTAACTTCTCCTATATCTGGCTCCATTTGTTGAAGAATCATCTTCAACAAAGTTGATTTCCCCGATCCATTCTCTCCAATAATTGCCGCTCTGTCTTTATAGCTTATTTGCATTTGAACTTGTTGAAACAATAGTTGATCGCCAAAGCTTTTTGAGACATTCTTCAGCTGAATAACATCCTTCCCACTTCGGTCACTTGCTTCCATGTCAAAATTCATTTTCTTTCTATTTATAATGGGGCGAGCTAGTTTTTCCATTCTTTCGATAGCCCTTTCCATATTTCTCGCTCGCTTATGCAATCCTTCATTAGGCGGATTCGCCCGATTCGCCCATTCACGAAGTCGTTTGATTGCTTCTCTCATTTTCTTGATTTTCTTTTGCTGTTCCTCATATGCCTGAAACTCTCTTAAAAGCCTTTCTTCCTTTTCCTTTGTAAAATTTGTAAAATTAGTATAGTAGGTTGTTACTTCCCCATCTTCTAAATCTACCACCTTTTGAATCACTTCATCTAAAAAGTAGCGATCATGGGAAACCACTAAAATAGTACCATTATAATCCTGAAGAAATTTCCCAAGCCACTCGACTGCCATTAAATCCAAATGGTTCGTCGGTTCATCCAATAAAAGAAAATCAGGTTCTTGGAGGAGTAGCATCGCTAAACCAACCTTTGTTTTTTCACCTCCACTTAAAGCTCCATATTCTTTCATGACCAACTGCTCGATTTTTAGCCCATTAACCATTTTCTCTATTTTTGCTTCCATTTCATATCCACCAGCATTCGTAAAATACTCCTGCAATTTCCCATACTCCTCCATTAATAGCAATAGCTGCTCTGGATTGATATCCTGCGCCATTTCCTGTTCCATCTGTTTTATCTTCCCTTCTATTGTTTCAAGGTCAGAAAATGCCTTTTTTAATACTTCCTTCACCTTCATAGATTGTTCATATTCCGGAATTTGTTCTAAATATCCAATCTTTAATCCTTTTTTCCAATGGATTTGTCCAGCATCAGGTGTTTCCTGCCCTGCAAGTAGTCGAAATAAAGTGGTCTTCCCACTCCCATTTCTACCAACTAGACCAACTCTTTCTTTTTCCTTTAACTCTAATGATATGTCTTCAAATAATGTATTTCCTCCGTACATCTTCGCTACATGATTGACACTGCAAATAATCATAATACCGCTCGCTCCTTTTTCTATGATTATCTCTTTTCCCTGACTCTTTCATGGACGGTTTAGTCCACTTTTTAGCAACGCAAAAAAGCCATGGAAAACAAAGTTCTCCATAGCAACATTTAAGGAAAAAGACAGATACACTTTTCCATTAAATATAAATACCTCTAAATGTACTTTTAGAAAGAGCCATTAGTTCCTTCTATTAATAAATGACTTGGTAAGCCATTAAAAAAAGAGTGCATGAAAATGCACTCCTTTAACCGTCCAAATAGAGATGTGGGTAAGAGATGTTTTCACTGTTTTAGTTTGCTATTTAGTTGTTTAAAAAAGGGCATACTTATCCCGTTAACAACTACCATCGCAAATTTTGCACGGTTAATATATAGACTTTCCATCATATAACCTTGCACTAAAACAGTTGAACTTAACATCCTTCCCACCTCTTTTCTTTTATAAGTTAGTTTTATTATATCTTTAAAGGAAATCACACACAAGAGAAAATAATAAGAAAAATCAATTATGTCTGAATAATGTTCCTAAGGCACCACCTTTTAGTACTTTATTTTTTTCATTGATGAGTAATATGTTACTTGGTATAAACTACCATCTATTATCATTTGATTCTAGTAATGTCCTTTATCATTTCAGCAAGGAATTTTATCCATATTCCCAAATACTTTTAAACTAAAATATATGTTTAATCACCTTAACAATAGGGTAGATACTTCTTGTTATTATTTTTAGTGTAAATTAGTGCTTTACTACCTTAAATTAATCCAGGGGAGTAGTTGTATGAATACAATAGCTTACATAAAGGAAGAATTAAAAACTTTCATTAACGAAAATGAAACACCATTCAATCAAAAACTTCTTACTGAAGCAATAAACGTTTCCACCAAAATTACAGATATTTTGAACAAAGGAAATATCGATTTATTAAAAAACGCCAAAAAATTAATTTTTTATACAGTGGATCAACAAGAAGCAGAACTAATCTCTTTTGCGAAAGTCGAAGGAATTGCATGGGCAAAACACTCTTTAACACTTGAATTAAAGCTTGAATGGGTGCAAGCGATAAGAAGAACGTTATGGCACTTTATACGGATAATAGATGAGGAAAAAGATATATTGAAAAATCGTGATGATTATTACGGGATGGAAAAATTATTTAATGAAAAAATAGATCAATTTTTAAATACCTTTTTTCTTAGCTATTCTCATTACAAGGATGAAATGCTACATAAACAAAGAGAAGTAGTGGAACATTTATCCGTCCCAATTATTCCAATTAAACAATCTATTTCTGTTTTACCGTTAATCGGTTTTATTGATTCATACAGAATTAAAATAATTGAGGAAAAGGTTCTAAATGATATAGGAGAATCCAAAATCCAAATATTAGTTATAGACCTTTCTGGTATTGCCATAATGGAAATGGATGTAATAGATTACTTCGAAAAAATATTAGCAGGAATTTCAATGATGGGTTGCAAAGCAATTCTGACTGGATTAAGGCCAGAATTAGTGAAAAAAATGGTGCATGCTGGCATTCATTTCGAACAAAATGCAGAAACAAGAGGTACACTGCAAGAAACTTTGAAAAATATCCTATAGCTTAAAGGAAAAAGACAAGTATTAATTGATAGCCAAAAGGGGATATTTAAGTCCCTTTTTGGGCAATTTTTTTCTCTAGTTTAAGATAGCACTATCCTAGCTTGTTATTCCTCCAGGCTGTATTGGATATAAAACGCCCCCCAAGGCGAACGATATTCTGCCTGTTTCCTCGGAAACGACCATAACTAATGCATCAGTTATCTCACTTAAACCAATGGCTGCTCGGTGTCTTGTCCCCAATTTTTCCTTCCCATTGTAATGAAGAGAGGAAGGGAAAATATTTCCGGCTGAAACAATAGCGTTCTCCTCAATTAGTACCCCACCATCGTGCAAAGGATTACCCGGATAGAATATTGCTTCTAATAGAGACGGAGATAATTTTGCATGCAAAGGAATTCCTGAATGAACACGTGTTTCTAATTCATCATTACGTTTAATGGCAATTAGTGCACCATGACGTTTCTCTGATAAGACTTGGGCACATGCTGTAAGAATTTCTAAATCCTCTGTATATGGCTCTAAATATAATTGTAAATAGAAGGTAGCAGCACTATGATGAATACTTTTAAATTGTTTATTTACTTCTTCAAAGTCATTCAAGATGCAGCAATTTTTTTCATCCATCGTACGCTGGAGTTCGCCAATTTTATCTTGTAAATGGTTCAACGCATGGTGCATATGATTACTAAACTCTATAGGTAAATCTCTTTCTCCTTCCATACGAACACCCCTTTTTTTTTACCTTATCCAAGCTCTGTTAATTTATGCATGCTGAAAGAGAAATTCGTTATATACGGTAACTTATTTCGAAACATTGAATTCATATTTTACAAATGATAGACTAATAGTTGAGTATTTCAAAAGGAGGGAATATTTTACAGATGAAATTTTGGACTTGGACTATTGCTATCCTACTAACAGTTACTGCTATTGGCGTTTCTTCCTTTTTTGTCATACAAACACTATTTGACAGTGATTCGCCCTTACAAACAAATAATGAGCGGTCCGTCGTGAAGGGAGCATCTACCGAAGTAGAAGAATCTTTTGATACGGAAAAAGTTAATACTCCTGTCAATGAGGAAGTTGTCACTTTAGCAGATGGAACGAGCGGACACACGTTTATTTCTATTTGGCATGATTTTTATAATGAAACATTAGGTTGGGGAAGATTGGAAACGACAAGCTATGAAGAACAGAAAGAAGCAGCACTTTCCATTCTTGATGAGATAAAGGACATTAAAGTCTCCGATGAAGAAATAGAACTAGACATGAAAGATATCGCTGCAAATGCTCAGATTGTAGCAGAAAAAGATGATCGTAGTGCTATGCGAAATCTGCATCGATATTTTCATGACTTAGATATTTATTTTAATGGCTATAACTATGATCAAACATTTGGTATTACTGAATTTAGAGGGAACTAAGCCACATCTTCGTTCCACTCTAATTTTTTTCGTTAAAAGGATATTTCTGATTAAAATAATTTGGTTTTTTGCCTTCATTATTGTAGCGTTTATGAAAAATATGGGTAGTTGCAGGAGATAGCGGTGGAATTAGCCATGCCCAATTGCCTGTAATATCTCTCCCTTTTTCTGCCTCTTTATTTTCAAATATCTTAAATTGCTGTGCTGCTGTATGGTGATCAACAATTGTTACACCTGCTTTTTGAAAAGAGTCCAATACAGCAATATTTAATTCCACTAAAGCCTTATCTTTCCACAGAGTAGCGTTCCTTTTCAGGTTTAGACCAAGCCATTCCCCAATCGTTGGTAGCATATTATAGCGATTCTCATCCGCTAAGTTTCTTGCACCAATCTCTGTACCCATGTACCAGCCGTTAAATGGTGCTGCTGTATAAGAAATACCACCAATTTCAAGGCGCATACTAGAAATAATTGGAACAGCATACCACTGTAAGCCTAATTCTTCAAACCATCGATAATCAGGATGTTGAATCGGGACTTCTAAAACAATGTCGTTTGGGATTTCATATAGTTTCGGCTTTTGCTCATTTACTTGAATGACAAGTGGAAGGATATCATAATTTGTTTGCTCTCCCGTCCAGCCTAGCTTTATACACTCTTTTGTAAAAGCTATAGAGTCCGAATCTCCAATAACTCCATGCTCTGTTTCATAACCAGCATAACGTATAAGCTGATGATTCCATATTCGGATAGAGGAATTTCTTGTCTCTTGCTGAAAAATAGTAATCGTTGGCTTTATTTTCCCTCCATTTGTTGAATAGGCAATATGATGGAACAATGCCTCTTTTATTGCTTCTTCCGTGTTAAGATGTCGTTTGTCTAGCACATGTAGATTTTCCCAAAATAATCGACCGATACAGCGATTACTGTTTCGCCAAGCCATTTTAGCTCCATATATTAGTTCTTCCTCTGTATGCTCATAATATCCCTTTTCATTGATGGCTTGTTCCACTTGTATAAGTCTTTCTTCTATCTCTTCTCCAGACTTATTCAGTTCGTTATATGCCGTCTCAATAAACATTTTTGCTTCTGCTAGTAGTGTATTAATCAATAAATCAGCCTCCTAACGCTTATTATTTGAGCACTTTACGAATCAATTTATCCTTTTTTTCGGTATACGGAGGGAAAAGAATCGGGATATCTACTCTAACACTTTTTCTAAGCACACTTCTTTGATGCGAAAAAGTAGTAAAGCTATATTCGCCATGATAAGCTCCCATTCCTGATGCCCCAACTCCTCCGAAAGGCAAGTTAGGAGGAACAATATGTGTCAGTACATCATTTATCGAAACTCCGCCAGATGATATGGCATGGATCACCTTTTCTTCTGTATCTTTGCTATTTGTAAAAAGATAAAGGGCCAGCGGTTTATCTAGCTTTTTTATCGCTTCCACTGCTTTGTCTAATTTTGAATAGGATAATATAGGTAAAATTGGACCGAAGATTTCTTCTTGCATAGAAGCGGATGCCCATGTAGCATCCAGAATAGTTGGTTCAATAAAGCTTGTTTCGATATTACTATTTCCTCCAAATAAAATCCCTTCCCGGTCCGCTTCTAGCATTTCTCGTAAGCGAAGAAAATGCCGCTCGCTCACAATTCTGCCGAAATCTTCCTTCTCTTCAATCCTTTCTCCGAAATAATTCAATAATGTATTTTTCAACTCAGCGATTAATGGATCTTTGACCGATTCATGTACCATAATATAATCTGGTGCCACACAAGTTTGACCAGCATTTAATGTCTTTCCCCATATTATGCGCTTGGCCGCAATCTTCAAATTAGCTGTTTCATCAATAATAACGGGACTTTTTCCTCCTAGCTCTAGTGTAACAGGCGTTAATTGCTTGGCAGCTGCTTCCATTACAATTTTTCCAACCTTTGTGCTACCGGTAAAGAAAATATAATCAAAGTTAGCATGTAGTAGCGCTTGATTTGTCTCCACTCCACCTTCCACAGAACAAATATAGGAAGGTTCAAAAACAGTATTAACTATATCTGTTACTACAGCTGAAACTGTTGGTACAAGCTCGGAAGGCTTTAATATCGCGCAATTCCCTGCAGCAATTGCTCCAATTAATGGTTCAATCAACAATTGAAAGGGATAATTAAAGGGACCAATAATAAGAACTGTCCCATATGGCTCAAAAAGTATCTGTCCATTAGAAGGAAATAGACTCCATGTACTCTTTACTTTTTTAGGCTTCATCCATCTTTTAAGACATTTCATTGTGTGACGTATGCTATTAAGCACAAAACCTATTTCCGAAGTATAGGACTCAAAAGGGTGCTTTCCTAAATCTATCTGAAGAGCTTCTATTAATCTTTGTTCATTTTCTAAAATAGCATTTCTCAATTTGTCCATCTGCTGCAGCCGGAATGTATAAGGCAATGTTTTTTGGGTTGCAAAAAATGTTTTTGTTTGTGCTAATCTTTCGTCTACATTCAATTTCAACAGCTCCGTTAATGTTTATCTTTTAAGTTTGAGTGTACCAACTTTTTCTTTCTTTAAGCAAGTTTTATAGACGATTCTCTTTCATTTGGGACAATCTTTAACTTGCTATTCCATTTAATCTATAAAAAAAGAATTTCGCCTAGAAACGAAATCCTTTTTCATAAAGGGAAAGTTCCAACAAGGTGGTAATTCCTCCCCACTGATGGATAATGGAACCTATCGTTTTCGAATGCTCCTATGCTTGTAGTTGAACCCTACTGTCCATTAAGAGTACGATAAACTTTTATGTAAAGTAGTTAAGATATTTCTTAATTCTTCAATTGGAATTTGCCCTGGTGCTGATGCTTTTTTTGCTGATGCAAACGTAATAGCTGAACCAAATATTTCTCCTGCCATTCTACTTACAGCCCCTTTTCCTCCCATTGACATTGTTACAATTGGTATGTCTGCAGCAATTTCCTTCATCGTTGCCGTTGCATCTAATAATGTTAAAACATCTTTAACAGATTGAGGCATGACTGCAATTTTTGGAATATCAGCACCTAATTGTTGTGCTTTCTGTAATCGAGAAATAATTTCCTCTTTCGATGGTGTTTTTTCAAAATCATGGTTAGATAGTATAACAGCGATTTGATGGGAATGCGCCAGCTTGATAACTTCCTTCATTGCATCTTCTTCCGTAAATAATTCGATATCCAGTAAATCAATCAGCCCTGTTTCTACCATATTTTTATTTAAATGAAAATATGCTTCCTTCTCTATCGACCTTTCTCCACCCTCTTTAGCTGTGCGAAAAGTAAATAGTAAAGGAATATTTCCTATCGTATTTCTTATTAGATGCAGAGCCTCTGTCACACTGCCTATCTCATCTACTTCTGCAAAATAATCACTTCGCCATTCTATTATATCGATTGGAAGCTCCTTAAGTAAGGCGGCCTCTTCCCTTAGCTCTTGGACTGTTCTACCAATCAGGGAAACACATATTTTCGGTAATCCCTCACCAATGAAAACATCTCTTACTTTAACGCTTTTACTCACCTTTTTCCCTCCAATAACCAATTTCTCTATCATTATTTAAGCAAGATCCAAGGAATCTATTACGGATTCTACTATTTCCTCCAGCTCTTTCCCATCCATTTTCACCTTCAAATGATGGTTTACATAGATTGCCTTTCTCTCATTAAATAAATTCTTTATCTCTTCCTCTGATTTCCCTTGTAATACTGGCCTGCTATCGATAATAAATGGAATTCTTTGCTTCCACGCTTTAAAGGACATGTCTAAATATAAGACGATACCATTTTCAAGACAGCTTTTCCGAATGTCTTCTTGTAAAAAAGCTCCTCCCCCAAGGGATATAACTTTTTGTGTCTGTTTGGATAAAGCAATAATCATCTCCTTCTCCTTTTTTCGGAAGAACGCCTCTCCATGATATTGAAAAATTTCGGTAACTGTCATGTTATATTCTCTTTCTAATTGATGATCAACATCTATAAAGTCTCGTTTGAGTTTATTTGCTAAAGCCTTTCCAATCGTTGTTTTTCCTACACCCATAAACCCAATTAGTATAATACTTTTCTGTTTTCCTGATTCCTTTTGCAACATGAAGTAAAGCCCCCTATAATCTATTCCGACGAAAATCTTTCTTTCATTATAAGGGAAATACAGTCTTTATCCTAGCAGATTATAAGGAATAAATCGGATACACCATTCATAAAATTTATGGATATAACTATTTTCTATTCATATATATAAGCTTCTTGCATATTTCCTAATTCTCATTCATGTATTTCTTTTCTCTATTAGCCTTTTCTATAAAATCTATTCATTGTCAAGTATTACTTGTTTCTTAGCATATAAAACCCTATCATATTATTCCCTCTGAAAACTTATTTATAATAATTATAAAATTATATTGATTTTTTATTTATAGATGATATTATAATATACATATGCTAAAGAACTAAATTATGAGGTGATTTTTATATGTCAAATAATCGATTAACTACTAGCTGGGGAGCACCAGTTGGGGACAACCAAAATTCCATAACTGCTGGACATCGTGGACCGACTTTAATACAAGATGTCCATTTACTTGAAAAATTAGCTCATTTTAATAGAGAACGTGTGCCTGAGCGTGTGGTTCATGCTAAAGGGGCTGGAGCTCATGGATATTTCGAAGTGACAAATGACTTAACAAAATACACGAAAGCTAACTTCCTATCTGAAGTAGGTAAAAGAACACCAATGTTCATTCGTTTTTCAACAGTTGCTGGGGAATTAGGTTCTGCTGATACTGTTCGTGATCCACGTGGATTTGCAGTGAAATTTTATACAGAAGACGGAAATTACGACATCGTTGGTAACAATACGCCTGTATTCTTTATTCGCGATGCAATTAAATTCCCTGATTTCATTCACACACAAAAAAGAGATCCAAAAACACACTTAAAAAATCCAACAGCTGTATGGGATTTCTGGTCGCATTCACCTGAATCTTTACACCAAGTATCCATTCTTATGTCAGATCGCGGTATTCCTGCAACCCTTCGTCATATGCATGGTTTCGGGAGCCATACCTTTAAATGGGTGAACGAAGAAGGAGAAGGCGTGTGGGTAAAATATCATTTCAAAACAGAACAAGGGGTTAAAAACCTTGATGTGAATTTAGCAGCTAAACTTGCTGGGGAAAATCCTGATTATCATACAGAGGATTTATTTAATGCGATTGAAAAAGGAGACTTTCCTGCTTGGACACTTTATGTTCAAATAATGCCATTAGAAGATGCAGATACGTATCGTTTTGATCCATTCGATGTAACAAAAGTATGGTCACAAAAAGATTATCCTTTAATCGAGGTTGGACGTATGGTGCTTAATCGTAATCCAGAGAACTACTTTGCGGAAGTAGAGCAAGCTACTTTCTCTCCTGGAACATTAGTACCTGGTGTAGAAGTTTCACCAGACAAAATGCTACAAGGTCGTTTATTTGCTTATAGTGATGCACATCGTTACCGTGTTGGCGCAAACCATAATGCACTACCAATTAACCGCCCTCGCAATGAAGTAAATAACTATCAACGCGATGGTCAAATGCGTTTTGATGGCAATGGTGGTGGTTCAGTTTATTACGAACCAAATAGCTTTAGCGGTCCAAAAGAAACTCCTGAAAACAAAACAACTCCATTCGCAGTATCTGGAGTAGCAGAAAGTGTTGCATATGACCATAACGATCATTACACGCAAGCTGGAGACCTATACCGCTTAATGTCTACAGAAGAACGCGAAAGATTAGTTGCAAACATTGTTGGCGCAATGAAACCTGTAGAATTAGAAGAAATCAAACTTCGTCAAATTGGTCACTTCTACAAAGCAGATCCTGAATACGGCACAAAAGTTGCTGAAGGATTAGGCTTGAGTGTACCAGAGACAGTAAAATAATAACGTTTTGTTGAAAAGCCCTCTATCATAGAGGGTTTTTCTTTCTATTTAATTGAATGGTTTAATCACTTAAGTACCAATACCTTGGTTAATTAGTTGATTCCCCTTTTTGATAGACTTTAAACTAGTTTTGGCGATTTTGGGAGGATGGTTGCGATATTTAGAGGGGGGTTTTTGCGACTTTGGTGTTCTTATTTGCGATTTTGGCTCTTTTACTTGCGATTTTGGCTCTTTTACTTGCAACTTTGCCTCTCTTACTTGCCACTTTGGCTCTTTTACTTGCGACTTCGACTTTTATTTGCAACTTTCACCCTCTTACTTGCGACTTCCACACTCTTTCTTGCGACTTTCTCTCTCTTACTTGCGACTTTGGCTCTTTTACTTGCGACTTCGACTTTTACTTGCAACTTTCATACTCTTTCTTGCAACTTCCACCCTTTTACTTGCGACTTCCACACTTTTACTTGCAACTTTCATACTCTTTCTTGCAACTTCCACCCTTTTACTTGCGACTTCGACTTTTACTTGCAACTTTCATACTCTTTCTTGCAACTTCCACACTTTTACTTGCGACTTCCACACTTTTACTTGCAACTTTCATACTCTTACTTGCGACTTCCACACTCCTTCTTGCGACTTTCTCTCTCTTACTTGCGACTTTGGCTCTTTTACTTGCGACTTCGACTTTTACTTGCAACTTTCATACTCTTACTTGCGACTTCCACACTCTTTCTTGCGACTTCCACACTCTTTCTTGAACTTCCACCCTTTTACTTGCAACTTCCATCCTCTTACTTGCAATTCCCATCCTCTTTCTTGCAACTCTCCTCTTCTAAACCTCACTCCCCCAACCCATCTCAATTATTTGAAAAATCAACCAGAAACCGATACGCTTAGGATAGAAAAAACTATTCTAACGGGGTGAAATAATGGAGTTAACAATTAATTCGACAAAAAAACTAAGCAATGGAGTAGAAATACCTTATTTGGGCTTTGGTGTTTTTTTAGTCAACGATCCAACAGAATGTGAGCAAAGTGTCCTTTCTGCAATAAAAAAAGGATATCAGTCCATTGATACAGCTACAAGGTATGAAAATGAAGAATTTGTAGGCAATGCTATTAAATCCGCTGGTGTGCCTCGTGAGGAATTATTTATTACAACAAAGGTTTGGGTAACCGACTTCGGTTATGAAGAAACAAAAAAAGCTTTTCACGAATCCTTAAAAAAATTACAGCTTGATTATTTAGATCTTTATCTTATTCATTGGGCAGCGCCTGGCTTTGAAGAAACATGGAGAGCATTAGAGGATCTTTATGAAGAAGGATTAGTCCGTGCTATCGGCGTATGTAATTTCCAAATTCACCATTTTGAGAAATTAACCGAAACAGCAAGAATTACGCCAATGTTAAACCAAGTAGAAACACATCCCCTTTTCCAACAGGTTGAATTACGAAATTATATGGCACAGCATAATATCGCACATGAAGCATGGGCTCCCCTCGGTCAAGGAAAAAATGGATTATTCGATTTGCCAGCTTTAGCGGCCATTGCCAAAAAGCATAATAAAACAGTTGCACAAATTATTTTGCGCTGGCATTTAGACCGAGATACCATTATTATTCCTAAATCCGTACATGAGCATCGTATTATGGAAAACGCTGATTTATTCGACTTTACACTTGATGCAGACGATATAAAAACAATCGCTTCCTTAGATACAAACCAACGAAGCTTCGGAAATCCTGATGATATCGAACGTTTTAAAGCAATGCAGGAAGCTGCAAAATAATTTAATAATCAACTCAAAAAGGCATACCAATTCATCTATATTGGTATGCCTTTTTATTCTAAAATTTACTGCTTCTTATTAGTAGAAGCCCATTGATTATCTGTAGCTGTCTTATTCTGTTTTTTGCTTGTAACTTCTGTATTGGCCGTTGCCCATTGGTTATTTACTTCTGATTTTTTCTGTTTCGCCATTATTCGTTACCTCCTGCTAGTAGTTATCGACGTACAATTCTAGTATGAGATAAAGTTGCTAAGATTATGAACCCAACCGAAAATCTTTTCATAAAATGAACCTTTAAAAAGGCAAAGCTTTATCCTTCAAATGATGTATTCGCACATTTACAAAACAATGATTTCCGAGCTATGTCCCTCGATTCCTCATTTACGGGAGATGTGAGTCTAACTAACCAGCATTTAAAGCTTCAATCGCTGTAAACGAAGCGCATTTAATACGACAGATACAGAGCTAAATGCCATCGCTGCACCAGCAAGCCAAGGTGCTAGTAAACCAATTGCTGCAATCGGTATACCAAGTGTATTATAACCGAATGCCCAGAATAAATTTTGCTTAATGTTGGCAATCGTCTTTCTGCTTATTAAAATACTGTCGGCAATTGCTTGGAGATCCCCACGAATAAGCGTAATATCGGCTGCCTCCATTGCAATATCTGTTCCTGTTCCAATAGCCATGCCAATATCTGCTAAGGCTAAGGCTGGAGCATCATTTATACCATCTCCCACCATGGCCACTTTTTTCCCTTGCTGCTGCAGCTTTTTAACAGCGTCAGCCTTTCCATCTGGTAATACCTCTGCGATGATATGGTCAATGCCTGCTTGTCTCCCTATCGCTTCTGCTGTTTGCTGATTGTCTCCAGTGATCATAACGACATCCAAGTTCATCTGTTTCAATCGCTTAATTGCCGCCTTTGACGTGTCTTTAATCGTATCTGCGACTGCAAGAAGCCCTGCATATTTACCATTAATGCTTATAAGCATTGCTGTTTTCCCTTGGGATTCGAGCTCCTTCATTTTAGGTAGAATTTTCCCGACATTGATGCGATATCGATCCATTAAACGCCGTGTTCCGACTAATATTTCATTTCCATCAACATGTGCACGAATTCCATAGCCTGGAACTGCTTCAAATTGGGCTGTATCCTGAAGGACAATCCCCCTATCTGTTATGCCTTTGACAATCGCCTCAGCAAGCGGATGCTCTGATTTGCTTTCTGCTGCTCCAACTAGGGAAAGTAACGTTTCTTCCTCCCAATCTGTTATGACATCCGTTAATACAGGTTTTCCATTTGTGACTGTTCCCGTTTTGTCTAATAAAATGGTGTCAATTTTATGCGTCATTTCAAGATGTTCTCCACCTTTAAATAATATCCCATATTCGGCTGCTCTACCTGATCCGGCCATAATAGAAGTCGGAGTAGCTAGCCCAAGTGCACATGGACATGCAATAACCAGTACGGCGATTAACTTCTCTAGACTTTCTGCAAAATCTCCAGGTGTAATAATGAAATACCAGAAAAGGAATGTTACAATTGCAAGCGTCACTACAATAGGAACAAAAATGCCTGAAATATAATCTGCTAATCGTTGAATTGGTGCCTTTGATCCTTGGGCTTCTTCCACTACTTTAATAATTTGCGCAAGGGCTGTCTCTTTCCCAACCTTTGTCGCTTTCATTTTTAAGAATCCATTTTTATTAATGGTAGCACCAATTACGGTGTCTCCCCCTTGTTTATCAACTGGAATACTTTCACCTGTAAGCATAGATTCATCAATTGCTGACTGTCCTTCAATAATTTCGCCATCAACGGGAATTTTTTCTCCCGGTTTTACAAGAAGTATATCCCCTGCTAAAACTTCCTCAAGAGGAATTTCCGTTTGCTCCCCATCTCGAATGACGACAGCAGTCTTTGCCTGAAGCCCCATCAGTTTTTTTATCGCTTCGGAAGATCTTCCCTTTGCCTTCGTTTCAAATAATTTGCCCAGAATAATTAAAGTAATTAGAATGGCACTTGTTTCGAAATATAATCCAACAGGATGACCGAAATGCCCTAATGTCTCAAAAGATAGATAGACACTATAAAAATAAGCAGCTGAGGTTCCTAATGCAACAAGGACATCCATATTAGCGCTCTTATTTTTTAATGCTTTATATGCTCCTATATAAAACTGTTTTCCTACAAAAAATTGAATTGGAGTTGCCAGCGCCATTTGTACCCAAGGATTCATTAATATATCTGGTACGTAGAGAAAGGAAGTAAAGGTAAAGTGACCAACCATTGTCCATAATAAAGGAAGTGATAAAACGATCGAAAAAAGAAATTTCCGTTTTTGTCTTTGGTATTCTGCTTCCTTTTTATTTATGGTCGCTTGCTTTGATTCCTTTTTTGTTGCTCCATAGCCAAGCTTATTAATTTTTCCAATTATCTCATCTGCTGCAATACTTGCCGGATTGTACTCAATTGTTGCATTCTCCAATGCCAGATTCACGGTTGAAGTGTTAACACCAGCCATCTTATTTAAGCCTTTTTCAATTCTTGTTGCACAGGCAGCACAAGTCATTCCTGAAATATCTAGTTCCAGTTTTTCAGTTATTATTCCATAGCCCAATCCTTCTACTTTTTCTTTAATTTCATTTGTTGATAGTTCCTCTTCTCTATACGTAACCGTTGCCTTTTCAAGCGCCAAATTGACTGTAGCTTGTTCAACACCTTGCATTTTGTTAAGACCTTTTTCAATACGATTTGCACAAGCTGCACAGGTCATTCCCGTAATCTCAAATGTCTGTTCATTTATTTTACCTTTACTTTTCACTACACTTTGTTCAGCCATATCGCAAAAACTCCTTATACCTATATAGGGTATATTTGATTGAAAATAAAAATGTGCAGACGATCGCACATTTTTTAAATTGAATTACTTTACATCATAGCCTTGCTCGTCAATTGCTTCTTTAATTTTTTCAAGAGCAACTTCATTAGCATTAAATGCTACATCAACTAATCCTTCTTTAAGATTAACTTTAACAGCTGAAACGCCTGCAAGCTCTCCTACACTTCCTTCTACCGCTTTTACACAATGATTACAAGACATTCCTTCCACTTTTAACGTTACATTTTCCATCTGAAAACACTCCTTATTTTTTCATTAATTTTTGAATGGTTGTTAAAACCTCGTCAACTACTTCCATGTCTCCTTCTTGAATACGCTCTACGACACAGTTTTTCAAGTGGCCTTCTAATAAAATCTTTGCAACACTATTTAAAGCAGATTGTGTTGCAGAAATTTGCGTAATAACATCGTCACAATACGTATCTTTTTCTATTAGACCTTTTATCCCTCTAATTTGACCTTCAATACGATTTAATCTGGTCACTAAATTCTGTTTTACTTTATCTGAATGATGACTTCTTCTGTCACTCGTAAGATGGCAACTTTCTAATTCATGCTCATTATTGTCCAATAAAAATCCCCCTTAACGATATATCGCATATTTATATTATACCCCCGTATGGTATAAAAGTAAACTAAATAGATTTGACGATTTTGTGAATGATTTTATGAACCTACTCTTTTCCACTAATATAACCGAAATATGATATATTATTGCTATGAAAAACATTACGCAAATTCCACGTCAATCATTAAGAGCACAAGTATACGACCGATTAAGATCAGCAATTATCCATCTTGAACTAAAGCCTGGTGAGAGAATTAACGATAAAGCATTGGCTGAACAATTTGGTGTTAGCAGAACCCCAGTACGAGAAGCTCTCAAAAAATTGGAGGATGAAGGATTAATTGTAACTTCTCCAGGTTCCGAAACAGTTGTAAGCCTAGTTGAAGTAGAACAAGCGATGCACGCCTTTACCGTTGTAGCCTCGCTCCATGGATTGGCTGCTAGATTAGCTCTCACCACTTTAACTCTTACACATGCCGACCAAATGACAGCAATAAATAATGAATTTGCTGAAGCTTTAAAAGTTGAGGATAAGTATAGAGCAATCCAAATGGATGATCAATTCCATGCAGTAATTATTGAGGCATCACATAATCCCGAAATAATGCTAGCTTTAGATCGCCTTCTTCCAAAAATTCGTCGACTTGAATTACAAAAGTTCAATACTTTCGATGGGAAAAAATCAATTAAACAGCATCAAGAAATTATTTCCTGTATATCAAATGATAGCAAGGAGCAGCTCCCAGCATTGATTGAAAATAATTGGCTAAGCCTGGCTGAATATTTAACTGAAAAATAGTTGCTATTTATCTTTCATTTTTTTTCATAATTGGTGGGGATATTGGATATTCCACCGCTCATAATGCAGAATAAAATGAACTAACCATTAGTGGGGTTTTCCTTTATCCTTCACTGATGGTTAGTTGAACCAATCGAACCTTCACGGACGTCTATCTTCTTTCCATTCTCCCAAACCTAAAGTTGATTCTTACTGAAGTTTAAGAGTGGGATAAATCTTTTTCAATAATTGAAGCAATTGACGTTCTTCTTCAGCAGTCAAATTGCTAGTAATTTCTTCATTTAGCCGTTCTAACACTTCTTGTATCTGTGGAAAAATAGTTCGTGCTTTAATTGTTGGATATAAATTATTTGAACGCCGATCTTTGTTATCTGTTTGTCTATCAACATACCCGACGTTTTCAAGATGCTTGATTGCTCTAGCGGTTGTTGCTTTATCAAACTTTAATTGAGAGGAAAGTTCATCTTGGTTAATCCCCGGCTTGGCAATAATCATTTTTAAAAAGGCGTGTTGCCCACCATTTCCTAACTCAAATGGCTTCAATTCCCTCGAAAGAAATTTCTGATTCTGCCTATGGATCATCGAAACAATCCTTCCTATTGGCATTTCATTCATATTTTATCCCCCTCGGATAGTTTCATATAAGAAAGTGAAGACTAATTTTACTGATTGTAGCATACAAAATTTTAGTTGCGCGCGCAACTAAATTATTTTAAAATGAAGCAATAATAGTTACATATGCAACTAAATAAACGAGGTGATTATTTGCAACCTTCCGTAAAAGAAGTCAACCAAGAAGTTCATCAACGTCGCTGGCTCATTTTTACTGTTTTAAATATATTCACATTTATGGCAACCCTTGATGCGAGTATTGTTAATATTGCACTACCGACAATTTCTAAACAGCTAGGTCTAGCATTCGCCAGTTCTCAATGGATTGTTATTAGTTATTTACTCACAATCTGTACCGTTATCCTTTTCTTTGGAAAATTAGGGGATATGTTTGGAAAAATTAACGTCTTTAAGTGGGGCTCGATACTATTTATCATTGGTTCATTCCTTTGTGGATTAAGTACTTCTCTATCCTTATTAGTCATTTCACGGATTATCCAAGCATTTGGCGCAGCAATGACAATGGCAAATAGCCAAGGTATTGTAACGGAAATTTTTCCTGTAAAAGAGAGAGGAAAAGCATTAGGTTTAATTGGAACGTTTGTCTCTTTAGGAAGTATTACAGGACCAAGCTTAGGTGGGATCATTATTTCAAGCTTAGGCTGGGAATATATCTTTTGGATAAACATCCCAATCGGTTTTATTGCCATTGCTTTAGCGTGGAAGATATTGCCTAAGGATGTCACCATAACAAAGACAAAGATAGATGTAGCAGGAAGCTTATTATTTAGCTTTGCCATTATTCTTTCTATCGGTGGCTTATTACTTGGGCAACAATATGGCTATTCAAACTGGTATATCATTACTTCCATTATTATAGGAATCCTTACATTTATCAGTTTTATCATCGTAGAATATCGAAAAGAAAGCCCAATGCTAGAGCTTTCTATCTTTAAGAATCCACTTTTTTCTATCAGCATCTTTTGTGCATTTATTGTCTTTATCGCAAATTTTTGTTTTAATATCCTGTCTCCTTTTTACACACAGGATATTCTTGGAATGTCAGCATTGCATTCAGGTTATATCCTTATGCTCTTTCCAATTACCATGGCAATTGTCGCGCCTTTAAGTGGTGCATTATCCGATAGAATAAGTGGTCAGGCTATTACCTTTGCAGGACTTTTAGTAATGATTGTTGCCCAAATCGGTTTAACTTTCCTTCATGAAGGAAGTACGCTCACAAGTCTTGCACTATGGATTATTATGCTTGGCGCCAGCACTGGTCTTTTCCAGTCTCCTAATAATTCACTAATTATGTCGACAGTAGAGCGGAAACAGCTAGGAATCGCAGGTAGCATTAATTCACTTGTTCGTAATTTAGGAATGGTCGTCGGAATTTCTGTTGCAACAAGCATATTATTCTCTGTTATGAGCATGAAAGCAGGCTACCGAGTAACTGCCCTTATCCCTGGGAGACCTGATATTTTTCTTAGTGGGATGCATGTCGTATTTCTTGTTTCAAGCAGTCTTTGTTTTGTTGGTTTGCTTCTTACAGGATGGAGATATATGACTTCTCGTAAAGTAGTGGCAAAAAAAGTTAGAAATGCTTCTTGATTTAGTGATTACTTATAAAAACTCCTTGATGGAAGACAATCAAGGAGTTTTTTCTTTAGTTAACTTTTAGAAGCCATCCCGGTATAAATCAAAATAGCATCCCGCAAAAAAGCTGTAGCTCCTACTTGCACTTTGTCATAATAGGAGGTAAATCTTTCATCAGCAACATACATTTCTGCAAGTCCCGCATGTGCCTCCTTCGTGTATTCTGGCCATGTGAAGGAAAGCCATTGCTTGTGCAACCCTGCTGTTTTTTGCCCAGCCTCTCCAGCAGGATTGCCTTCTTTTAAGGCTTCTTGTAAGGTAGAAAATAATGTCTTCTCCACTTCAACCATGCTTCGATAATCATTTTCTGACATATTCATTAATTTAGCATTAGATTGGTCTATCATCTCTTCCCCATACTTTTCTCTTATTTCTTTGCCATACTTCGCCTCGTTATCTTCTATCATTTTCTTTTTAAAGCCCACAAATTTTTCTTGATTAGACATCGTCCTACTCCCTTCTATTGTTTCCATCGTTTTTTCTACATTTGCAATTAACAGATGTAGCTGTTCTTTTTTAGCCAGGAGTTTTTCGTGATGTTCCTTTAATGCTTGTTTGACATCAAAAGTAGGAGAAGCCATCATATTCTTTATAGTCTCTAATGGAACATCTAGCTCACGGTAAAACAGAATTTGCTGTAATTTATCTACCTCATTTTGTCCATAGATACGATATCCTGATGAATTGATTCTCGCCGGCTTGAGAATGCCTATTTCATCATAATATCGCAATGTTCTTGTACTTACTCCTGCTAACTTACCTAATGCATGTACGGTGTATTCCATCTGTTCCCCTCCTGACTCTTTCATCGTAAACGTTGACGCAACGTAAATGTAAATAGTTTTTCTTTATATTTTTTAATTTTCAATAATCTACACTAAGAAAAAAGCAGCTATCGAAAGAACTTCACCTTCCTGATAGCTGCTCTATTTTTCATTTCTTTGAATAGAAATCCTTTCACCTAACGTTTTAAATTTACGGTTGTTACCTCAAATTTATCATAGCGGTGACGGGAAAATGAATATTCAAATGGAATGCCATTATTTAAATAGCCAACATGTTCTACTTCAAGGATAGGGTCATCTAATTCACATGCAAGATGTTCATGATCTAGCTCTGTGGATTTACATGCTCTAATTTTCCGATGCGATCCAGCAATCGTTAGTCCTAATGTTTTCGTAATATGCTCATAAATGGATCCATATAAAACCTCGTCATTTAAACCTGATATAATGGTTGTTGGCATATAAGTAATTTCTAAGACATATGGTTCGTCTTTCACTGATCTCAATCTAATGATATGATACACTGGTGTTTTTATATCAATTGCCAAATGTGCCGCAACTTCTTCTGAGGGAAAATGAACTTCAAATGTAATGATTTTACTCGCTATTTTCTCTCCATCTAATAGCTTGGATAATCCAGTGATTTCATTTGACAAAACATTTACTCTACTGGCATGTAGAGCAGATTGAACGATAAAGGTACCATGTCCTCTTTTACGATAAAGAAGTCCTTCCATCACAAGTTTATCCAATGCCCTTTTCATTGTCATTCTGCTGCAGGAAAACTCTTTAGATAATGTAATCTCATCAGGTATAGGATGATCCAATGGATAAAAGTTTTCTTTAATTCGACGTTTAACTTCAATTGCTATCGCTTCATACTTATTCATAAACGAGCCACCTTAATTAGAAAAAATAATTCTATATATTTTATTTGCAATATCTTTTAATCTTATAATGAATAGATAATGATATTTTAATTATAAGCATTTGAACTTAAAAGTCTATACTTTAAAAACTTACGCTTGGTATATCTATTTATAGTATAGTACATTTTTTTTAAAGCGCATACTTTTTTAAAAACGCTTTCCAATTAAATTTCATTCCGAATGATTGAAAAGAAAAAGAGATAGCCATTGTTTTGACTATCTCTTTTCCTTATTCACTTAAATACTCTATCATTATTTCTTAGGAACTTCGCATCCTTCGTCTGTACAAACAGCACCTGCCCCGGTAATATCTTGAAATTTAGGGGCTGGATGGTCTTCCTGCCATACTTGTTCTAGGACACGCTTAAAAGTTTCAGTTGGTTGGGCTCCAGAAACTGAATATTTTTGATTGATGACAAAGAATGGAACACCTGTCACACCAATTTGTCCAGCTAGTGCTTCATCAATTCTGACATCATTTGCAAAGCTAGTGGCATCTGCTAATACTTTTTGTTGCTCTGCTTCTTCTAAGCCGACTGATTTACCAATTTCCACTAATACCTGATGATCACTTATTAGTTTTCCTTCTGTAAAGTAAGCATGCAATAATTTCTCTGTTAACTCTTTTTCTTTTCCAACCGTTTTCGCATATTTTGTTAAACGATGGGCGTCAAATGTGTTCGTTGGTTTCATGTTATCAAAATCATAGCTTAAACCTGTGCTTTCAGCTTGATTGCCAACATTTTCATTCGCATTCTTTGCTTCCTCGATACTCATTCTATATTTACCAGCAAGCGCCTCATGGATACTTTTTCCAGAGTAAACTTCTGCATTCGGATCTAGTTCAAAGCTCTTAAATTCAACCTCAACTTGGTCTTTGAAAGGAAATTGCTCTAACGCAATCTCTAAACGACGTTTGCCAATATAGCAAAAAGGGCAAACAAAGTCTGACCATACTTCAATTTTCATTTTTCCACCTTCTTTATAATGATGCTATCATCCTAACACAATAGCAGGGATTTTACTTTGATTTTGCTTACGTCAGCGTCCATTTAAGCCAAATAGAAAAACTCCTATACTAGGAGCTTCTCTTAAAACAGCCTTATTTAAAAAGCTTTACGCGATCCTCTAGAGGCTTAAATTCTTTTTCACCTGGTTCTGCTGTTGGTTTACCAAATGGCATTTGTGCAACAAGCTTCCATGTAGAAGGAATTTTCCATTCTGCTTGTACAGTCTCATCAATAAGTGGGTTATAATGCTGCAAAGAAGCTCCATATCCTACTTCTTCCAAAGCAGTCCAAATGACCAATTGATGCATGGCGTTCGTTTGGTTTGCCCAAACTGGAAAATTCTCTGCGTATAACGCAAACTGCTTTTGTAATCCTTCTACTACTTCTTGATCTTCAAAAAATAAAATCGTTCCATATCCTGCTTTAAAGGAATTTAATTTTTCTTTTGTGGAAGAAAAGTTCTCCGCTGGAACAATTTTTTGTAACTCCCTTGCAGTGAGATCCCAAAGTTTATCATGTTGTTCATTTAATAAAACCACTACTCTTGTACTTTGGGAATTGAAAGAAGATGGTGTATGCAACACAGCTTCATTCACAATTTCTTGGATTTTTTCATCAGATGCTACTTGTTCTTTACTAATGCCATAATAAGAACGACGGTTTTTTATTGCTTCTAAAAATGCAGTCATTTTTCTCCTCCAGTCGAAAATTTTTTTCTTATTTATATTACCCATTTGTCTTATTATTAAAATATTTTTTCTAAAATTCTTCGACCGGATTTTCCCTTATAAGAAAAAAAGAGTAAGGCTTCAAAAGCCCTACTCTATGTATACAAATTATCCACGAATTGTTTTTAATGCTGTGCTCCAAGCTACTACTTGATCAAGCATTGCATTCATGTTCTCTAAATGAAGAGAAGATGGTTTAAATGTTGTGAAGTTTTCAAAATCAGTAAATAAAGAAAGCGTTGGATGAACTCGAACGTCAGCAATTTGCAATTCGCCTAAAATTCCTCGTAAATGCTCTGCTGCTCGTGCTCCACCTGTTGAACCATAGCTTACAATTCCAGCTGCTTTATTGTTCCAAGCTTCTCTTGCAGAATCTAAAGCATTTTTTAAAGCACCAGTTATACTGTGATTATATTCTGCAGCAACAAATACGAAGCCATCAAGGCTAGCTAACTTTTCATTCCAAGCTGCAACATTTTCTTGGCCTTCTGCTGAACCTAAAAATGGTAAATTAAAATCTGCAATATCAACGATTTCGTATTCAGCATCTCCACGCTTGTCAGCAATTTCTTTCACCCATGCTCCAACTTGTGGACTCACTCTTCCTTGACGTGTACTACCTAAGATAATTCCAATTTTCATCCTTTTAACCTCCGTATTTTTTGAAAATTTGTATTACTTTTTTATCCTAATACTGAGATTATTTAATTGCAAATAATATGACTTACTTATCATTAAAAAGTTATCAAAAGTAACTAACTTACGTTTTTCGTTATTTAAATAGTTGCTTCCTAACACATTTCCTTCACTATTTCCCCTAAACTTGTAATGCCTTTAATGATATTCTCTTCTGACATATACGAATAATTAATTCGGCAATGGTTTTTTTCTTGCATGTTAGGGAAAAAGCTTTCACCTGGCACGTAAGCTACTTTTGCGATTGGCAAACTACGTTCCTGCATAAGAATTTTTGTATCAATATGTTGTGGAAAAGTGAGCCATGTAAACAAACCGCCTTGCGGATATGTATAGGTAACACTTTTCGGAAAAGCTTCCTGTAGCGTTTGAAACATCAATTCTTTCTTATGTTTATACGTTTCTTTGATATGTGCGATATGCTCATCCAAATCATACATATCCATAAATCGATTCACTGCATACATATTTAAAGTAGAATTTTGCGTATCGGAAGCCATCTTTAATAAGCTTAGTTTCTCAGCTAATGCACGATCTGCAATTAACCAGCCAAGACGTAATCCTGGACTAAGAATTTTCGAAAAGCTTCCAATATGAATAACTCTTCCCTCTGTGTCAAAACTTTTAATAGATGGCATATCTTCTCCTTCGTATCGTATTTCACGATACGGACTATCTTCTACAATGACGACATTATATTTATTTGCTAAGTCTACTAAAGCCTTTCTTCTCTCTAAGCTCATCGTCACTCCTGTAGGATTCTGAAATTCAGGAACCGTATAGATAAGCTTCGCATTAGGATGCTTTTGTAATACAGCCTCAAGTTCGTCCATTCTCATACCATTTTCATCCATTGATACACCTATGTATTCTGGTTCATATGGATTAAATGCAGCAAGCGCACCTAAAAAAGTTGGATTCTCCGTTATAATAATATCTCCATAATCAATAAAAGCCTTGGCTGCAAGATCTAATCCTTGCTGTCCGCCCTGAATAATAAAAAGATTATCAACATCACAGCTTATGCCAATTTTCTTCACTCGGTTCACAAGCTTTTCCCTTAATGCCATTAATCCTTCTGTTCCTGTATATTGCAGCGCCAATTTCCCCTCTTCTAGTAGTACCTGATCGTATACTTTTCTTAATTTTTCAATTGGAAAAATCTCTGGATCTGGATATCCACCTCCAAATGAAATAATAGAAGGATCCGCCCCCAATTTTAGTAGTTCTCTGATAGCTGATGGTTTTACTCGTTCTATTCGATTGGCAAATTTGTAATTCATTACGCTTTTTCCTCCTTATGTCTTTCCCCTTCTACCTATTAGGTACGGAATTTTCAGTATATTCATTATAGATTATCATATAACACTTGCATATATAGTTATTATTTATTTGGATGGATATTCGTTTGGTTTATACCATAATCATAGAGACGGAGGCAACTTAAATTGGGCGATTTTAGTACATAATAGAAAAGACTTTCTCTCACCAAAGAGAGGACTTTACTATTCAACCGATTTAAATGGTAGATGGAGTTTTCCTTTTTATCTGCTTTTCCATATTAACTGTTTTAACTAGTTTTCCATTTGGATTGTTTGCCTCTTCTTCTTTTGTTATGATAAATCCCAATTTTTCGTATAAACTTATATTCTTTCGTACATTTGCTCTAACTTTACACACCATTTTCTGCTTTCCGTTTAATAATGCATATTCTTCCATCCATGCTAACATTTCTTGCGCAATCCCTTTCCCTCTTGCTGAAGGAGTAACGGAAAGTCTCGAAAAATAAAGAGAATCTTCTTTTAGCTGTAAACGGGAGGAACCAAGAGGGATAGCATTTAATCGATAAAGAATTGCTTGCTCTGTTCCATTTTTGAGTGCATCTATTAATTTGTCTATTGGTTCATTCAGTGCACTTGAGGGCACCTCCATATATCGATAATCTTCAAACGCCTCTAGCATTAGCCTATGGACAAGAGGAGCCTCATCCTCTGTCACAAGATTAATTTGCTGTTTTCTCTCATTCTTTCTCCCTATTAAAATATCAGTTAATTGATCGATACTCTCCACAATATAGGTTGCATTTGCCTTGTGTAGCTCTTCATATGAGCCATAGCCATATGTAACTCCTATCGAATCAATACCTACATTTTTTGCTCCAATGATATCATGCTCCCTATCCCCTATCATCACAAAGTCACTCAGCTGATAAGACGGATATAAATCTACTATGTATTGAATAATTTCTGTTTTTGAAGTTCTAGTCCCATCGAGATTACTGCCAATGATTTGCGTAAAATATTGCTCGATTTGAAAATATTTCAAAATCGTCTCCGCAAAAATAGTTGGTTTGGAAGTGGCAACAATTAAAATGCAACCTTCTTTTTGTAATAAGTCGAGTAACATCGATATACTTGGATATAATTCATTTTCAAACATTCCGCTTTGCGAAAATCGCTTTCTATATAGTGCTATGGCCTGATTCGTTATTTCCTCGTTGTAACCATAGTATTTTGGAAAAGATTCTTGTAGTGGCGGACCAATAAACCTTTCTAATTTATCTAAATCAGGTTCTTCTTTCCCAAGCTTTTGCAATGCATATTGAACAGATTTCGTGATTCCTTCTTTAGGATCTGAAATTGTTCCATCTAAATCAAATAATATGAGTTCGTACTTACACATGCCCCCACCCCTTTTATAAATAAATAAATCTTAATCTTCAGTCACTTATCCTTTTGCCCATTATAACGAATTGGGCATTTTGCCACAATAAGCAATTATGGAACAAATCAAAACATAATCATTAACTATGAAATAAATCCACCTTAACCACTTGGAATAGTCAACTTGTTAAGTTATAATGACATTATCAATACTTCTTTGATATCTTCGAAAAATGAAATAGATTAAATTAGGGGGAATTACAATGGTTTATTACGATAAAACGAAATCCATTAAAAATATTCTCATTCAAAAGATTGTTTGTAATAGCGGCTTATCCTCTGAAATGTTGGAGCATTTATCCATAGCAGAGTTAAATGAGAAACTTAATAAAGACTTCCCTTATACCCACCCTCATAATGGATCCGGTTCTCTAAAGTGGAAAAATATTCGCTAGCCCTTTGTCGGACCCTTTTTTCATTATTACCCGTTATACAAATCGAGGCTGGGACATAAGCATTTCAGCTAATAATATAGACAAACTTTCATATGGTTAATACACATGAAAATTCGTGTTTAGCAGTTGGGAAAAAAGTTTAAAAACGAAGGGGATTGAGCTGAAGGCACTCGACTCCTGCGGGAAATAGAGGAAAGGCTGAGACCCCGCAGCGCATGCGAGGAGGGCACTGAAAAAGTCTAGTTCTCCAAATTAAATGAGGTTTTATTTATTTGAAAGCAAATAATAAGTTGGTTTGGAGAGGTGTCCGCTCGACTCCTACGGGAGATGCGAGAAAGTCCGAGACCCTGCAGGAGCGTGAGCTGTGAAGCGGCTCGGCGCTCGCCCCGGTGAGTCGTGCGGTAAGCCTCGGAAAACAAAAGCCTACACTAAGTTAGAATGGTTTGGTAACTACCGATTCACCAGGTAATCACTTTTTCAGTGGCCTCAAGTGCAGTGTCTGTAGCGCAATGGAACGACTTATTTTTACACTTGACTATATTTAAAACATAGCTAATCATCATGAGAAATTAGCTTTATTTAAGAGTTAACTTAGAGATTGTTCGTCTTTAAAAATTAGTTATTTAGTTTTGTCCCAGCCTTTTCCTAAACTTTCAACTCTCAGTTATCCAATTAGAGGATAATCGAAAAATTCTTCTTATCTTTCGGCTTCTGCTTATTTCCCCCAATATCTGAGACTTACTTTTATTAGAAAATCTACTATAATGGAATTAGAAAAAAGGGAGAGGTGCTTAATTGGAATATATAAAGAGGCAATTTTTAGAAGGGAAAGAAAAATTACATGTATTATTTTTTTATATCGATAGGAAAAACTATATGGAGGAAGTAATTCAGTTTATCCATACTGGGATTGATGCAGGTGATTATATTATTCTAGTTGAGAATGAACGGAATTTCAAAAGGATTTATGAGAAATTAACATTTATCCTTACTTCTGAACAAATGAAACAGCTACATTATGTTAATAGTTTAGATTTTTATTTTTCAAGCGGCGGGTATCATCCTCCAGCAATCACAGAATATTTCAATAAAACCGTTCAGCCATATGTAGATAATAATATATCTTTTCGATCATGGGCACATGTTGAATGGGCAACGATGGAGGAGCCTTTCCACTTAATAGGCGAATTAGAAAAAATTATTGATCAAGCAGTCAATCAGATTTCCTTTCCACTAGTCTGTGCGTATGGACAACTAAAAATGCCAAATTTTTTATCAACACTTTTATTGGAAACCCATCCTTACATATTGAAAAAAGATACACTTATATCATCTAAAAAGTACATAATAAATGCACCTTTTAATACAAATAATGATAGGGAGTAAATCCTATCTTAGCTTTGCGGGGGAGATAGCGAATAGCTATTCATCATTGATCGCTAATTCCCTGTTGCAGCAACTATCACCTCTACCTATTCTTGGTTATTAACCGTAATGAAACTATTTCCATCTAGTTATATGTTAAGCGTATTTTTTATAGGTTTCGCCTATGTAATCTCCCGCACCAATCCACTCAAGTTTTTAGTACTTCTTTTTCTTTATAATTCCTAAGTCATCCACTAATAAGAAAGAGTATTTTTTTGGATAATTCCTCCAACAAATCCTTTACTCTACTAATATACTAAAATATTTTATTGACAATTACTTTTTTAATATGGTAAATTCTATTCATTGGTTTATCACTATAATATATTATCGAACTAAAGGATTTTTGGTGAGAGCCTGTTTTTTAATAGATTTATCTTAAAAAATACAAACTTCAATTCATAAAGGTGGCTTTATACAACATGAAACGTTTAGCAATTAATTTACTTATTTTAGCGTCTGTATTCTTCATTTTTACAGCTTGTTCAAATAATTCATCTGATAAAAAGGAAGATACTTTAGTAATTGGAATTGATGACAAATTCGCTCCAATGGGATTTAGAGATGAAGATAATGAAATCGTTGGTTTCGATATAGATTATGCGAAAGCAGCTGCTGAAAAAATGGATATGTCAGTAGAATTCCAACCAATCGATTGGAAAACAAAGGAATCCGAATTAAGTAGCGGTCGAATTGACCTAATTTGGAATGGATATACTATAACGGATGAACGGAAAGAAAAAGTACTTTTCACAAAGCCTTATTTAAAAAATGCACAAGTAGTCGTAACATTAACTGATTCAAACATAACAAAATTAGATGATTTAGAAGGAAAAGTTGTTGGGCTACAATCTCTTTCTTCTGCATCTGATGCATTAGATAGCAATCCGATTAAATCAAAAATTAAAGAAGTTACCGAGTTTTCCGATAACGTTTTAGCATTAAGTGATTTAAAATCTGGTCGTTTGGATGCAGTCGTTATTGATGAAATTGTTATTGATTATTATATGACAAAAGAGCAAGATACCTTTAAAGTGCTTGAAGAGTCCCTTGCTCCAGAAGAATATGGAATTGGTGTTAAAAAAGGCAATGAAGCTTTATTAGAAAAACTTCAAAAAGCACTTGATGAAATGAATGAAGATGGAACAGCCGCTAAAGTTTCGGAAAAATGGTTTGGAGAAAATAAAGTATTAAAGTAAACTCGCAAATGAATCGTAAACAAAACAGGATTTCTTTACGAAACCCTGTTTTGTTTTGTTGGAGGAAGAGAAATGTCGTTTGATTATATTATGTCGATACTAAAACCAATGTTAGAAGGAGCACAAGCAACCGTTCTTTTATTTATTATTGCTATTGTAGTATCCATTCCACTAGGTTTTCTTTTAACTCTTGCTATAAAATCTAGTATCAAACCAATTGCTTGGCTGGCAAGTTGTTATGTTTACATCATGCGTGGAACCCCTTTATTACTGCAATTATTATTTATTTGCTTTGGATTACCCATGATTCCAGGAATCGGAGAATACTTGGTGTTAGATCGTTTTGTAGCTGCCTCTCTAGGCTTTATTTTGAATTATGCAGCCTATTTTGCGGAAATTTTCCGTGGAGGTCTACTTGCTATCGATAAAGGTCAGTTTGAAGCTTCTCAAGTTCTCGGTTTAAATAAATGGCAAACAACAACACGTGTTGTGCTGCCACAAATGTTTCGCATTGCCCTTCCTGCTGTTGCAAATGAGTCGGTTACATTGGTGAAAGATACAGCCTTGCTCTATGCTGTTGCTGTCCCAGAATTACTTCACTTTGCGCAAACTGCTGTAAACCGTGATTTTACGATTATTCCATTTTTCATCGCAGGGATTATTTATTTAATCATGACTCTACTATTAACAGCATTATTTAAATGGCTGGAGCGTAGATTTAAATTTGAATAAGAAGGACGGATTTTTATGGCAATCATCGAAATAGAGAATATTAAAAAATCATACGACAAGGTCGATGTATTAAAGCAAATTACCTTTGAAGTCAATAACAATGATGTCGTTGCGGTTATTGGTCCATCTGGTTCTGGAAAAAGTACGATGCTCCGTTGTCTTGTCGATTTAGAAAAAATAGATGGAGGAAATATTCGAATTTGTGGGGAAGATTTAGTAAAAGACGGACTCTATTCCCCACCCCAAAAAATAAAACAGATTACATCAAAGATGGGAATGGTTTTTCAGCATTTCAATCTATTTCCCCACCTTACAGTAAAAGAAAATATTGAACTTGCACCGAAATTAGTTAAGAAAGAAACAGCCGCTGTCATTCATGAAAGAAGCATGAAAATACTGGAGAAAATCGGCCTTACCAGTTTTTCCAATGCATACCCTGCCAAACTATCTGGCGGCCAAAAGCAGCGTGTTGCCATCGCCCGTGCTTTAATGATGGAACCAGAAATATTGTTGTTTGATGAACCAACATCCGCTTTAGACCCCGAACTGACTGGTGAAGTTTTAGAAGTAATGAAAGACTTAGCAGAAGAAAAAATGACAATGATAGTCGTTACCCATGAAATGGGCTTCGCCAAGGAAGTAGCCAACAACGTTATCTTTATGGACAATGGAGTAATCGAAGAGTCAGGACCACCAAATAAGATCTTTACAAACCCCCAATCCGTGCGTACACAGGCTTTTTTGAGTCGGAATTTGAAGTAAGTGTAAAGTCGGAGGTTGGGACAAAACTAAATAACTAATCTTTAAAGACGAACAATCTTTAATTTAGCTCTTAAATAAAGCTACTTTATCTATGTTTCTAAATAGAGTTAAGTGTAAAAACTAAGTCGTTCCATTGCGCTACAGATGCACGATGCGCCGGGGAGGAAGCTAAGCCTTCCCTCTATTTCCCGCAGGAGTCGAGCGTCCTCCGCTCCATTACACTTCGTTTTTTAAACCTTTTCTAAAATAACAACCACGAACTTTTAAGTAATTTAATTACATTTTAGTTCGTGTTTGTTGTTGGTTGAAATACTTATGTCCCAGCCTCTTAAATAAGAATGAAGGACTACTTTCTTCTCAAACGAATGACATTCCAAGACATTTTTGGCAGTACAAGTACTAATTTGCCATTTTCCATATAAGATTTCTTAGAGGCAATAGGTTTTACTGCCTCATGTTGAAGGGTGTTAATTGCCTTTGGGTCATCGTTTGCAAGGACAATATGCTCCTCAATGGAATATCCCTCAAATGACCGAATATCCACATCGACATTTAATTGATTGTCTAAGCTTCTATTAACAGCAAAAATAACAAGTTCCTCTTTCTCCTCATTATAGACAATGGATTGATCTAAGTATGGTACATCTGTAAAATCCTTTGAATCATATTTTGGTGAATCCACTATCGCCTGAATGGCCGTCCCTCGACCATATACAGATGTATAATAGTATGGATAGAAAATAGTCTGTTTCCAAGATCCCCCACCTGTTTCCGTCATTATTGGAGCAATAACATTTACTAGTTGAGCAAGGCAAGCAATTTTCACTCGATCTGAATGATTAATTAAAGAGTTCAATAAACTTCCTACAAGCAATGCATCTTCAAAATTATAAACGTCCTCTAACAGTGGTGGCGCTACACTCCAAGGCTCTATTTGTTTATCTTGAGCATTAGAGTGGAACCAAACATTCCATTCATCAAAGCTTAAATGAAGTTTTTTCTTGCTTCTCTTCTTCGCCTTAATATAATCACAGGTTGCGATAACCGTTTTTATAAAATCATCCATATCTAATGATTTTGCGAGGAAATTGGCTGTATCATTATCTCGGTTACCATAATAGGTATGAAGTGATACATAATCAACGTAATCATATGTCTGATCCAATGAGGTTGCTTCCCACTCAGGAAATGTTGGCATCGCTGTATTGGAACTTCCGCAACTGACAAGCTCGATTCGTGGATCCACAATTTTCATTGCCTTTGCTGTTTCTGCAGCTAGTCTTCCATATTCATAAGCTGTTTTATGTCCAATTTGCCATGGTCCATCCATTTCATTCCCTAAGCACCAAACTTTAATATTATGCGGGTCTTCATAGCCATGTTGTTTTCTTAAATCACTCCAATAGGTACCTCCTGGGAGATTGCAATATTCCAAAAGGTTACGGGCTGCATCAATTCCACGTGTTCCAAGGTTTACAGCCATCATTACTTCAGAATTCACTTGTTTTGCCCATTCAAAAAATTCATTTGTTCCTACTTCATTTGTTTCGATGGAATTCCATGCTAGTTCCAATTTCTTTGGTCGTTTCTCTTTTGGCCCTACCCCATCTTCCCAATTGTAAGCAGACACCATATTTCCTCCAGGATAACGAACGATCGGAACTTGTAATTGTTTCACTAACTCCATTACATCTTGACGGAATCCATTTTTATCCGCCAAAGGATGCCCTGGATCATAAATACCTCCATAAACCGCACGACCTAAATGCTCTATAAAGGAACCATAAATACGGGAATCAATTTCTGCTATTTTAAAAGATTTATCGATGATCAATTTTGCAGTTTTGAAATTTTCAGGCATTCTTCTCTCATTCCTTTTCGATTGGATTCAAACTACTGTACTTTTTCATCAAAAATTTACTCATTCGATTACCAAGCTATTAGTGACTCTCCATAGATAAATACGGCTGTTAATGAACACTATAAGGGCGACTCCTATTAGAGCTAATGGAATTAACATTTGACAAAAGTAAATGATCAAATAGTCTATTACTACCATCATGATGCTCATTGGTAAATTTTTTATAGCTAAAAAGAGAGAGAGTCTTAATAATTCTAAAACCGCCCCATCATAACTTACTAAAACTGGAAATATTATTACAAAGAACAAAGCAAACAGAAAAACTAGAAAAATATAAAAATAGTAAATACTCCATGATGTATTTGCAGCAATTTCAAAATAAAAATTTCGGGAAGATAGCAACAACATTTCAAAACCGACAACAATAATACCAGCCATCATATTTCTTATAAAATTTCGCTTAAATGATTGGTAAAATTCCGTGAAGATAGTCATTTCTTTCCCATTAATCAAATGAAACATACATTGATGGAGCGCAACAGTGGATGGACCGATTGTAATTACTGGAAGACTAAATAATAACCACAAGAAATTTAAAACAATTATATAATAAAGTTTTCCCATCCGTTCCCAAAATGGAGAATCATATCTTATTTTCATCGTTTCCCGACCTCCTTATCATCATCTATTTCAGTGCCTTTATCCTTTTACTGCGCCTGCTGTCATACCTTCGACAAAGTACTTATTAAATATCAAGTACAGAATAAATAAAGGGAGAATGGAGAAGATCGATCCAGCCACAAGGACATCATAATTGTTTCCATAAGGAGTTAATAACGTATTTAACCCGATAGGTAATGTGAATTTTTCTGCTGATCGTAAAACAATCAATGGCCACAGCATACTATTCCATGCCCCCATTGAACTTAGAATAGCCATAGCGGAGAATGCAGGTTTAGAAATAGGCATAACTATTCTCACGCAAATTCCATACTCACTACTGCCATCAATTCTTCCTGCATCCAACAATTCCTTTGGTATGCCTGAAAGATATTGCCTAAAGAAAAAAATGGTAGATGCATGTACTAAACCTGGAAGGATAACCCCCGCATAGGTATCTATTAGTCCAAAACTAATCATTTGTTTATATAATGGCAACATCAATATTTCAAACGGAACCATCATTGTCGCAATAACTAGGAAAAACAATAAATTTTTAAACTTAAAATGGTACATAGCAAAGCCGTATGCAACAAAATAACAGATAATTAACGTCAAAATAACGGAAACAATGGTAATAATCAAACTATTTTTATACCAATCTAGGTAGCCAGTGCTTCCATCAAAAAGATAACTATAATTGACTAATGACCAATTTTCAAAATCTAAGTTTAGATTTAAGCCGTTTCTTATTAACATTTGACCTGGACGAAAAGATGCAAATAATCCTGAGATAAATGGGACAGCCACACTAGCACACAAAATGATAAAAAAGCCATTAATAAAAGTTTTCACTAAATGATTTTTACCACCATTATTTCCTTTTGTAATATCTAATGAGGAGTTTGATAAAGATTTATTATTTGGATTAGTATTATTCTTGCTCATCCTATTTGTCCTCCTTTTTAAACATGCCGCTTGAAAGCAAGTAGACCATGCTAATGGATAACGCAACAATCAATAATACTAAGCCAACAGCAGAGGCATATCCTAAATCATTCTTTTCAATTCCTCTTCTATACAAATAACCAACAATCGTTAAACCAATATTTTTTGGAGAATTATTGCTTCCATATATCATAAAGCTTTCAAGAAACATTGCTAATCCTGCATATATACTGATGGTTGTAACATAGATTCTTGTTGGTTTAAGTAAGGGCAAAGTAATATGCCAAAATCTTTGCCATGCACTAGCACCATCAACTTTAGCCGATTCATAAAGCACTTCATCAATAGAGCTTAAGCCAGCCTCAAAATACAAAGTGTTTACTCCAGTCCATCTCCATGTTGCTAATAAAAGTAATGCAAACATTCCTGTTCCCCAATTTTTCAGCCACTGCTTTGATTCAAGGCCAAAAAATTGCAGAATTTGATTCATCAGACCAGAATCCATTTCACTAAACATATATCGAAATAAAATACCTGCAACTACTACGGAAACCAATGCTGGCAAATAAATAATCGATTTATAGATTCTTTTACCAACAACACTTTTCGAATTCAATAAAAATGCACAGAGCATTGGAATAGGAATTAATATAATTAACGTAAATATCGTGTAGATGACACTATTTCTAACGGCGATATGAAAGACCTTATCACCTAACAGTTTTTCATAATTCGCAAGACCAATATATTCACTGTATCCGTTTCCAATATTATGAAAACTCATATTTATGGTCGAATACATTGGATATATCCAGAAGAATGACAAGCTAACAATAAACGGTAAAATAAACACATAAGGAGCAATTTTCTGAGAGAATAAAAAAGCTTGGATCTTCTTCAATTCGTTCCTCTCCTTTTCTATCAAGGTCTTTAAGATTGCCTTTATGAGGCAATCTTAAAGACTAAACTTATTCTTGTTCAAAATCTACCTCTGCCTGCGCATCTTCAAGAGCTTGCTTTACATCTGCACCGTTCTCTAGAACTTCATTTAAGGTAGTTAAGTTAAACACCTCATTGATAGTAGTAGTAATTGGCACTGTTTTAATTAAATTTACTTCATCCTGAATTTCTAATAATGTATCAAATGGATTATTAACAAAATATTTAACATATTCGTTCTCTTGATTATGAGTAATGTCTTGATTTGTCCACACCTTTGTATTAACAGGATCAAAACCAAGGATATTCCAAATTTGTTCCCCGCCTTCTTCTGTCAGTTTAGCCCAGGCCATAAATTCAGCTGCTAGCTCTGCATTTTCAGAGTCTTTATATACTACTGTTCCTGTACCCCCTGCACCATTCGAACGTTTTTGTCCTTCTTCAAACACAGGAGCTGGTGCAATAGCAAATTTACCAGACATCTCTGGCATATAATCTGTAAATCGAGACATATACCAAATCGCTTTAGGAAAAGCAGCTACTTCACCTTTTGCAACAGTAGCATAACCTTGCTCTGTATCAATTTGGCCTCCTGGAGTTACTTCTGCAATACCACTTTCCAACCACCCTTGTTGCATTGTTAGCATATTATTTAAAGAATCTAATTTCACATTTGCATTTTCAGGATCTTCTACCCAAGATTCTCCATGTTCAGACATAGTTAATGTTAGCCAGTCAGCACCACCAGTATCAACAGAGGTCATATAAACTTCTCCGTTTGAAGCCTCTTTTAATTTTTCACCCGCTGCTGTGAAGTCATCCCATGTTTTAATTTGAGTATAATCAATACCGTATTTTTCTAAGATTTCCGTATTATAATACATCACCGTAGCCCCAACATGTGTTGGTACCCCATAATAGTTACCATCTTTTTCATAAGCATCTAATCGGGATGTTACTAAATCTGCTTTATATGGCTCTACATAACTGTTTAATGCCAACCACGGTACTTCTCCGTCTAAATAGTTAGGAAATTGGCCAATTTCCACATCTGCTAAATCAGGAATTCCTTCCCCTGATTGAACTGCTAAAGTTAGCTTTGTATGCATATCTGCATACGGATATACGGTAAACTTAATTTGAATTTGCTTATCCGGATTCGCTTCATTCCATTTATTCAACATTTCACTATAAAACTTTTGATGTAAATCAACAAACAGCCACATGTCCATTTTCGCCCCATCTTCTGGACCTACTGTAGTGACCTCAGACTCTACCTCTTCTGTGTTTTCTCCATTTCCACTAGAGGAATTCGAACATCCAACAACTAAAATTGCCATCAAAAGAATAACAAAATAGGAAAATACATTTTTGGGTAACCTCATAAAATTTGCCCCCATTCGATTTTTTACGTACTAGAAATTCAAGTATTTACAAGTACTTTATATGGATTAACATGATCACCCCCTGTAATTAAAACGCTTTCATCATTAGGTATATTACCATTCACGAATTTTTATGTGCAATTTCATATACGTACTTTTTTATTTTTTTCAAAAAATTGTACGTATATAATAAACATTTTTGTTAATTGAATATTTTTACATAACTTACTTGCATTTTCTACTATCACAAATAAAATATGTGTATTGCTAAAATATCTTGGCAATACAATCAATTTATGTAGGCAAGATTAATTGTTTTATTCATCATATCTACGGAGAATTTGACCACACATCTTTTGTTTTTTTAATGGGAAAAAAGGTGCTGCTGTATAAACTACTTGGAGTCACTTTTACACAAATTCAACATTACATGAGTAATTTTTCATATTTAGTAGAAAATACATCTGTAGAAGTTATTACAAAAAGGAGTGTTCACATTGAAAAAGAAAAATGCAGATCAACATACAGAAGTTGCCGGACGTGTTTTTGATCCAAGTGATTATGAAAAAAAGGACCAACTTTCATCTGGCCTGGCTACAACTCATGAACAAGCAACAGATACATATACAGAAGGGGAAATTGGTGCAGTAATTGATGATGTCGATGGGGAAGATATTCAAATTGGGAAAAAAACAAAGAAGTAACAGAACTAGCTAGACCTTGATGAATTCTTAAGATACTAAAATAGGGACTATTTCCTAAGTAAAGGAAGTAGTCCCTATTTAATTCTATTTTTTAGTTAATCAATTAGGAAAAAGCAAAACTAAATTTTCCGCTTTTACTCAGGAATATATGGTAACTCCAGGGTTTTCGGAAGATTGATAACATGTGTCTCTACATAAGATTTTAATCCTTCTTCCCCATACTCTCTTCCAACACCAGACTGCTTCACCCCACCAAATGGGAACTGAACATCCAAACCTTGAACAGCCGCTGTATTAATCATCGTTGTCCCAGCTTCAATTCTGCGTGCTACTTTCACAGCATGCTCTTCCTCCCCCCAAACAGAGCTTGTTAAACCGTATATACTTTCATTGTGTAATTCGATTACTTGCTCTTCGTCATCAAATGGCAAGATTGGTACAGTTGGTCCAAATTGTTCTTCCACTACAATCGGGTCATGATAATCTGCTCCTAGTACTACAGTTGGCTGGAGAAAATATCCGTTGTCCATTAGCTCTGGATTTAGTATTTTCCCTAATGGAATCACTTTTGCGCCTTTACTTTTAGCATCCTCTACAAGGCTACGTACGTATTTCACCTGGTTTTTATTATTTACAGGTCCGACTGTCACATCTGGATCAAAAGGATCTCCAACTCTTATCCATTTATTTGCTGCTTCGATATATTTTTCTACAAAGGCATCATAGATGGAGCGATGCACATAAATGCGTTTGGCAATCATACAAATTTGACCTGCTGTTAAAAAGTTGGAAATAACCATTCTTCTCATCGCTTTTTCATCGTTAACATCAAAATCTTCTAAGACGATGGCAGCATCATTTCCTCCTAGCTCCAAGGTCATCTTTTTGATTGTTTCTGATGCAGCTTTCATAATACTTTTGGCAGTTTTTGTTCCACCGGTAAAGGCGATTTTTGCAACTTTCGGATTAGATGTTAACTCAATCCCCACTTCTGCATCCCCATGCACAAGATTGAGAACACCAGGGGGAAATTCATTTGCAATGATTTCAACCACTTTGCTAACAGCTAATGGAGCAAAGGGACTTGGTTTAACAACCATAGTATTTCCCGTCAATAATGCTGGAGCAATTTTTATGGTGGATAAAGAAATAGGATAATTCCATGGGGAGATGGCAGAAACAACTCCTACTGGATCAAATGTAATAATGGTTCTTCCATTTTCATGTTCTTTTTCCTGTGGACTAACGACTTTCTTCACATTTTTGCAAGCAAATTCCATCCACATGAGAGAGATGGCGATCTCTCCCTTAGAATCATATAAAGCCTTCCCATGTTCTCTTGATAATAAGGCAGCTATTTCAGGCGTTGCATCCTTTATTTTTTGGATAGCCCGCTCCATTCTTTCAATTCGATCCTCTACTTTCGTCCATGCCCATTTTTTTAAAGCATTATATGCTGCATCTATCGCTTGTACCGTTTCCTCTTTCGTATTAAGTGGAGCATATCCTACAATCTCATCAGGATGGGTAGGATTTTCACGAGGAGCTTGTTTTTCCGTTGGTACTTTCTCTCCATTGATAATAGCATGTATTGTTATTGGTTCATTTGGCAAAATCTGAATCCTCCTTTTCGATTCTTCCTTAACATAATTAGTATGAATTAGGTTGATACAGTATATACGGTGAGTATAATGAAATTAGACAATTCTTCCTAATCCATTTAGAATAGAGAAACGCATTTACAAATTATTTCACTAATATCTTTATTATTATTCCTCTTTGATATAGTAGGAAAACACAATTTGTTTTGTAATTTTGATCTAGACCTACCAAACTTTTAGTTCTGGAAAAAAGTGTATACAGTTTAATCAGTACTAAGGGTCTTAGTGAAGAAACCGAAGTTAGAAATAACCCACAAACTCTTTTCCCACCAAAATCCAACTAAAAAAAGCATAAAATTACCAACAGAAAATTTATGCTTAACATTGTATAGTGTGACGTAAACCATAACTTTTCCATTTAATTATGCATAAACTTTCCAGCCTTAGAGACATTTGACTTTATGGCCTTTTTTAGTCAGCTTTTCTATTTCCATTTCTTTAATTTATTTCATAAAATGGAATTAATAAAACAAATAAATATGTTTTAGGAATGTTTATTCTTTATTTTTTTATCCTAGGAAATTTTATAGTTTATTCTCATCCTACTCAAATATCATTTTTAGAATAAACTTTGATTCTTAACGAGTCTTCTTAAACTTATTGCATCGTTAAAAAGCCCTGTAACATAAACACTAGGATTTGGAAAATTGATACATATCTATACAAAGAAATTGCTTCTGCCTGTCATTCCCTATTTTAATTAAAAACTAAACACCCTCAATTTTAAATAGTATACGCATAATACGTTTATTGACCTTTCTTGAATATGTAAAAATATTTTGGAATACTATTTTAGATGTATTAAGTTATTTTTTATTTCTTCACAGTTTCTGCACGAATTCTCCAAAATAATAAAGTATTATGAACCTACTTGATTGGAATATAGGTGAATGGGAATGAAAAAACTTTCAGTAAAACTCGGGATTTTATTTTTTATCATTATATTTGGTTTAATCACCTTCATGTTTTTCTTTCTGCATAACGAAATAGCTGAGTCGAGAATAGAAGATGAACTTCGAAATCTTCAATCAAGAGGGAATTCCCATAAAATGATTCTTGAAAAAAATTTCAATGATGAAATGATTGATCATGTCGTTTTAATGGAATCTGAATCAAATACGGATGTTGTGATAACCAATGAAGAAGGAAAAATACTTGATTCTTCGGCATCATTTATCAATTTTAAGAAGTATTTAGATACCCCCCTATCTTCCATTTCAAATGATGGTCAGATTGTAGAGGAAAAATGGGATCAAGAACCCTATATTGCTACAGTAAGTCCTATTCATATTGATAATAGAGTCGCTGGGTACGTCTACATGTTTCAAGACACAGCATCTGTTCGTTCCTTAATTCAAAAGTTGAATGAACACTTTCTTATAGCCGGATGGATTTCTGTAATATTTACGATTATTATTATTATCTTTCTTTCAAAAGGAATTACAAAACCGCTAATTAAAATGAAAGAAGCAACGGCACAGATTAGCAAGGGGAATTTTTCTGTTTCACTTCCAAAAACTTCTGAGGATGAATTAGGTGATTTGGCAAAATCAATTGAACTTTTAGCTACAGATTTGAACTATTTAAAACAAGAACGAAATGAATTTCTTGCTAGTATTTCCCATGAACTTCGAACACCTTTAACATATATAAAAGGCTATGCTGACATTGTAAAAAAGAGAAACTTTTCTAAAGAAGAACGTGAAAAATATTTGACGATTATTGTGGAAGAAACCAATCGATTATCTGATTTAATAAAAGAGCTGTTTGAACTAGCAAAGCTTGATCAAAATTCTTTTAAGATTGAAAAAGAGTTAATGGACTTAAATGTGTTTTTTACTAAAATAGAACAAAAATTCTCTCCTATTTTTGAAGAACAACAAATGAATTTTAAAGTGAATTATCAGCCTAATCTTTTTTTAAAAGCTGATTCGTTAAAACTAGAACAAATTATTTTTAATCTGTTAGATAATTCTATGAAATACTCTACAAGTGATGCAATCATCTCATTATCTGCATGGAAACATAAAAACGAAATTCATATAGTTGTTAAGGATAATGGGAAGGGTATTCCAAAAAAAGATATTCCGTATATATTTAATCGCTTTTATCGTGTTGATAAATCTCGTTCTCGTTCTCTTGGGGGATCAGGACTTGGCCTTGCGATTGTAAAAGAACTTATGATCGCTCATAGAGCCGAAATTTATGTAAAAAGTGAAGAAAATGTCGGAACAGAATTTGAATTAATTTTCATGGAGGAATAAAATGAAAACTATTTTACTAGTAGATGATGAACGGATGATGCTTGATTTATTAACGCTATACTTATCACCCCTAGGATACCACTGTATAAAAAAGGAATCTGCATTGGATGCAATCGAGTATTTGGAATCAAATACGGTTGATCTCATTTTATTAGATATAATGATGCCTGAAATGGATGGCTTACAAGCATGTCAGGAAATTCGAAAACGTTGGGATTTACCAATTATTATGCTTACTGCCATGAGTGAGAAATCAGACATTGTAAGAGGATTAAATTTAGGAGCAGACGACTATATATCTAAACCTTTTGATGAAGAGGAACTGGTTGCCAGAATTGAAGCAGTATTACGAAGAGGTAACACAAAGTCAGATAATATTACGTTTAAAGGACTCATTCTTAACCAAGATTCCTACCAGCTGTTTTTTCATGAAAAACAAATTCCTTTAACACCTAAAGAATTTGGCATGATGAACCTATTTTTAACCAATCAAAATAAGGTATTTACCCGGGAACATTTAATTACTTCTATCTGGGGGTATCATGTTTCAACAGAAGATAGAACAATTGACTCCCATGTTAGAAATTTACGAGAAAAGCTTAGAAAATCCGGATTCCCAGCTGATGACCACTTGCTTACCGTCTGGGGGATTGGATATAAATGGGAAGGTTAATAGATAATAAAAACCTCAAGCAAAAATATTTTAACTACTTCACTGCATTTTGAAAATGTAATTTTGGAGCTGATCCAATTGAAAACTGCATTCCATATGATTAAACCTTGGGATATTATCATTACAATCTTCCTGTTAATCTTATCTTTAGTACCTTTAAGTATTTTTAGTTTCCAGCAATCAAAAATAAATGCACAAATGGAAGATACTGAATACGTTGCTGTTATTTCAGTCGATGGGGACGAATTAAAACGTGTCAAATTGACTGGACATACTGGTACAGAGTTCTTAAATATACCTGAGATTAAATGTACTCCTAAAACGGTAGAAATAAAAGATGAGTCTATCCGTATCAAGTCTTCTACTTGCCCTGAACAAATTTGTGTTAATACTGGATATATTTCGAAGCCCGGTCCTTCCATCATTTGTTTGCCACATAGGGTTGTTATTAGTGTTGAAACGATTGGTGGCAATATTGATGACGAGGTTATTATTAGTTCTTGATCTATTATCAAGTAAAAACTTTTAATCTACTCCGTTTTAACAAATTTATCAAAAATTCTGCATGAGTTCTGCAATTAATAAAACTATAATTGAATCAAGAAAGGAGATGAATAAGTTGAAAAAAAAGTTAGTGGTTGGAATTTTAACTGGAGCCATTCTTTTAGGTAGTGCAGGAACTTATGCTTTTGCGCAAACCAATGAAGATGGTAATGGCGGAGGAAAATTCAATTTTGGACAATTGTTACCACACATGAAAGAGGTTCATCCTGATCTTTCTACTAAAGAATTAAAGCAGATGTACAATTCATGTCATGGAGAAGATGGTAATTTAGAAAAAAATACAACAAGTACTGAAAATATGATGAATAATCTTTAGTTTAAAGGCAAATCTTATGTTTAGACGTTAACTTGTTAGAGTTCTATAAAGACACTTCATTTTTTCGTCCTATGATCTCAGTTTTCCCTTTTTTCATATATAACTAAAAGGATTGGTTAATTCCAATCCTTTTGGTGTTGGTCCCTATTTTTAATAGAGACCATTATTATTAGTAAATAGAAATCTAATATCTATTCGTTATGTTGTTCCGTATCTGTATGCTGCTCTTCTTCTACAGGAGGACTCGCAATCGCCGTATACACATAATAAGAACCTACAACAACTATTAAATAAGCAAGAGCTGTTAACACCCATTTCTTCATTAAACATCACCCTTATAGTTTTACTTTTTGCAAACGAAGTGCATTTAGCACAACAGACACTGAGCTGAATGCCATCGCTGCACCAGCAAGCCATGGAGCTAAAAATCCAATAGCAGCTATTGGAATACCAATCGTGTTATAAGCCAGTGCCCAGAAAAGGTTCTGCTTAATATTTCTCATCGTTTTATGACTCATTAGAATGGAATCAGGGATACTATTCAAATCTCCACGAATCAATGTAATATCTGCGGCTTCCATTGCTACATCTGTACCTGTTCCAATTGCCATGCCGATATCCGCAGTTGCAAGAGCAGGAGCATCGTTAATACCGTCCCCAACCATTGCTACTTTTTTACCTTGCTCTTGAAGTTTCTTCACTTCATCAGCCTTACCTTCTGGCAACACTTCAGCTATAACATGGTCTACACCAGCTTGTTTAGCAATGGCACTAGCCGTTTGTTTATTGTCACCAGTAATCATGATAACTTCAAGGCCCATATCTTTCATCCGTTTAATTGCACTCGTTGATGTTTCTTTAATGGTATCTGCCACAGCTACAAGCCCTGCATAGGATCTATCTACTGCAGCTAACATAGCTGTTTTCCCTTGTTTCTCCAGACCTTCCATCTTTTCTAATACATCATTAATCTCGACATTGTATTTTTTCATAAGGCGGCGAGTGCCTACTAGAACTTCTTTTCCATCAACAATTGCTTTGATCCCATATCCAGGAATATTTTCAAAATCAGAAACCTCTTTTAACCCGATTGATTTCTCTTTAATCCCTTCCACAATTGCTTGTGCAAGAGGGTGTTCAGATTGTTTTTCAGCCGATCCTACAAGGGATAAGAACTCTTCCTCGTTCTTTTCAGTTAATACATCTGTTAGAACGGGTGCACCATTAGTAATCGTTCCTGTTTTATCTAAAATAACCGTATTTACTTTGTGCGTCATCTCAAGATGTTCTCCACCCTTAAAGAGAATCCCGTATTCGGCAGCGCGCCCGGAACCAGCCATAATAGATGTTGGTGTTGCAAGACCAAGTGCGCATGGACAAGCAATAACAAGAACCGCAATTAATTTTTCTAGAGCGGAGGCAAAGTTTCCTGGATCTGCCCAGAAATACCAAATAATAAATGTAATAACAGCAATACCTACAACAATCGGTACAAATATCCCTGAAATGGTATCTGCCATACGTTGAATAGGAGCTTTTGATCCTTGTGCTTCTTCCACAATTTTAATAATTTGGGATAAAGCTGTTTCTTTTCCCACTTTTGTAGCTTTAATTTTTAAAAATCCATTTTTATTGATGGTTGCTCCAATCACAATGTCTCCAACTGTTTTATCAACGGGAACACTTTCACCTGTGATCATCGATTCATCAAGGGCTGATGTTCCTTCTAGCACTTCTCCATCAACTGGAACTTTCTCGCCCGGTTTCACTAATAATATATCGCCGGTCACAACATCTTCCAAAGGAATAATTGTTTCCTCACCATTACGAATAACTGTCGCAGTTTTAGCCTGTAATCCCATTAATTTCTTAATCGCTTCAGATGAACGGCCTTTTGCTTTTGCTTCAAATAATTTACCTAGAATAATTAATGTAATTAAAATAGCACTTGTTTCAAAATAAAGACCTACAGAGTGAGCATTATTTCCAATTGTTTGTACCGATAAATATACACTATAAAAGTAAGCAGCTGATGTACCAAGGGCAACTAATACATCCATGTTGGCACTCTTATTTTTAAGTGCTTTGTATGCACCTACATAAAATTGTTTACCAATAATAAATTGTACAGGTGTTGCTAAGGCCATTTGCACCCAAGGATTCATAAGTGCCTCTGGGACATAAAGATCGGAAGTAAAACTAAAGTGTCCAAACATTGCCCATAGAAGTGGAATGGAAAGAATAGCCGAAAATAGAAATTTCCCTTGCTGTTTCTCAATCTCTTTTTGTCGGTAATCAACGGCTTCTTTTTCATTTTCATCGCTTTTTACCATTGCACCATAGCCCAAACTTTCAACCCTTTGAATTAAATCCTTTGTCGTAACAGACGATGGATTTAATTCTACAGATGCCTTTTCAAGCGCTAAATTGACATTAGCTTGAAGAACTCCATCCATTTTATTAAGCCCTTTTTCAATTCTGGTTGCACACGCTGCACAGGTCATACCAGTAAGTACCAATTCTTTTTTATCCGTAACGACATCATATCCGAGATCTCTTACCTTTTTCGTTATATCTGAAGGACTCATCACCTCAGGGTCAAACTGGACCATTGCTTTTTCTAACGCAAGGTTTACGTTTGCCTCTTTGACTCCGTCCATTTTATTCAATCCTTTTTCAATCCTTGTTGCGCATGCTGCACAAGTCATGCCCGTAATTTGGAATTGATTTTCAATCACTTTTTCACTCATTCCCATCACCTCATACCTACCTAGGGTATATTTCAATAAAAAAGAGAGCGTGCTTATATTAAGCACGGCCCATACTCCATTACTTCACATCGTAACCTTGATCATCAATTGTTTCTTTGATTTTATCTAATGATACTTCAGCTTGGTTGAATTCCACATCTACTTTTTTGTTTTCTAAATCCACTTTAACATTTGAAACCCCACTAAGAGCACCAACACTGCCCTCAACTGCTTTTACACAATGTCCACATGACATACCTTCTACATTTAGAGTTACTTTTTCCATATTTATCTTCTCCCTTACTTTTTCATTAATTTTTGTATAGTAACTAATACCTCATCTAAAACTTCCATGTCACCTTCTTGAATTCTATTTACAACACAATCTTTCATATGTGCTTCAAGAAGTAACTTTGCTACACCATTAAGCGCTGCTTGAGATGCAGCTATTTGTGTAATAACATCGTCACAATAAGTATCACACTCAATTAATCTTTTTATGCCCCGAATCTGACCTTCAATCCGGTTCAATCGGGTTATAAGGTTTTTTTTCGTATTTTCAGAGTGATGGCTCATTCGCCCATGTGGATGGGAGCAGCAGCTATCCTCCTCTAAAGTTTTTTCATTTTCTAATTCAGGTTCCATTTTACTTCCCTCCTCGATTAAAATATAGCATACCCATGTACCCTATGTAAAGGGTCCTTTTCATGAAAAAGAAAAACGCATAATTCCATTCCTCTAGTTAATTGTATAAGGATAAGATTTGTTTTATTTTAGGATTTAATACTGAAAACTTTGAAACAATTCATTAAGGTAAAAATCGATAGTTTGACGAAAGAAATGGCACAACAAGCGTTTATATCTACTTGATGTGCCATGAGATCTGAATTTACCACACTTAGTCAATCTTCAATAATTGTGCATTAATTGCACAAATAATAGTACTTAGTGACATAACCACTGCTCCAATAGCTGGTGTTATGACTATACCTACACTGAACAAGACACCTGCAGCTAAGGGAATGGCGATTATATTATATCCCGCAGCCCATCCTAAGTTTTGAAACATTTTTCTATGACTAGCTTTTGACAACTTAATGATGTTTAAGATATCTTCTGGATTGCTATTCACTAGTACGACATCAGCAGTTTCAATTGCCACGTCTGTACCTGCACCAATGGCGATTCCTACATCAGCCTCAGCTAAGGCAGGAGCATCGTTAACACCATCTCCAATCATCGCGACTTTTTTTCCACCTTGTTTTAGACCTTTTACATTATCTGATTTTTCATGTGGTAAAACCTCAGCAATTACCTTCGAAAGTCCAAGCTTTTCACCCACATAATTGGCCACTCTACTATTATCCCCAGTCATCATGATCGTTTCAATCCCACGTTCATTCAATTCTTTAATGACTCTAAAAGAAGATTCTCTGATAATATCTGCTAAAGCAATCATTCCTTGTAACACATCATCTTTTAAGACGAAAACAACTGTTTTACCTTGCTTTGCAAGTTTCTCGTACATACTCTCATCAAACGCAATTTTATTCGCTCTCATCGTACCCGGACTAACCACTGCAATTTCTGTATCATTTACTTTTGCAACTAGTCCTTTTCCTGTTAAGTTTTGATAATCTTTAACATTATAAGGCTCTATCTTTCGTTCCTTCCCCTCTTTTACAATTCCTTTAGCAATTGGGTGTTCAGATTGAATTTCAACTGAATAGGCCAATCTAAATAATTCATCTTCACTTACTCTATTACTTGGAATAATATCTGTCACACCGAAGTTCCCTTCTGTTAAGGTACCAGTTTTATCAAAAACGATACGATCTAGTTTAAACGCACTTTCAAAAGAGGTACGATTACGTATTAACAAACCTTTTCTAGCAGCAATGGATGTAGATCTTGCAGTAACCAACGGAGTAGCAAGGCCAAGCGCATGTGGACAAGCAATAATCAAGACAGTAACCATTCTTTCTAAAGCAAAATCTAGTTCACCTGTTGTCAACCAGTAGGCGAAGGTTATGACACCTACAACAATTGCCACATAAAATAGCCATTTAGCAGCGATATCCGCAAATCCCTGGGCCTTCGATTTAGTCTTTTCTGCATCACTAACTAACTTAATTACTTGCGCTAAATAAGTTTCATTACCGGTTTTACTTACTTTGATTTTCAGTACACCTTCACCATTAACCGCTCCGCCAATTGCTTCCATACCCGTGCTTTTTTCTACAGGTACGGATTCACCTGTTAACATGGATTCATCAACGGTTGATTTTCCTTCAAAGACTTTTCCATCAAGTGGGATCTTTTCTCCTGGTTTAACGAGGATCTGATCCCCCGGTTGTAGATCTTCTACACTAACCTCCACAATGTTTCCCGATGCATCAATTTTATGTGCTTCTTTTGGCATCAACTTAATTAACTCTTCCAATGCCTTTGAAGCACCCATAATGGATTTCATTTCAATCCAATGTCCGAGAAGCATAATGACGATTAAAGTAGCTAATTCAAAGTAAAAGTCACTACCTTCAATAAAGAAGGCGGTTAATGTGCTATATACATAAGCTGTTACGATGGCTAGTGAGATTAATAGCATCATTCCAGGTGCTCTTTCTTTCAATTCACTCCAAGCACCGAGTAAAAATGGTTTTCCACCGTACAAAAAGACTATGGTTGAAAGTAAAAACAGTAATAATGTATCACCAGTAAAATTCACATCATAACCAAATAGCATTTCAATCATTGGTGACAAGTATGAAATAGGTATTGCTAAAACTAATGATATCCAAAAGCGTTTTTTAAAGTCCCCTACCATGTGTTCGTGGTGACCAGAATGTCCTCCATGGTTGCTATGATTATGTCCTTCATGTGCACTATGATTATGTTGAACTTGGTCACTATGATTGTGATGTTCATGTCCTTCATGCATACTATGTTCATGGTGGGTATGATTAATGTGATTGTGATGTTCATGAATGTTTTTATTTTCTGGTTTATTTTGCTTTTCCATAGTTAGCCCATCTCCTTTAAATATTTTCCCCTAAAAGATTCCACTCTCATATGCATTATTACTTTTACATATTCTTAGTGACGTTTATTAATAACTGATTATCTAGTTGTGACTCTTTCGTTCTCTTAAACAAAAGTTGGGATTTTTTCCGACAATAAATCTTTTACTAATAAGTTTTATTCTTATACCTCTTCGATTTAATTATAGTATACCCTGGTACCTTATGTAAAGTGTCGTTTCAAACAAAATATTGTTCGTACACTGACACACACAAAGAGCTAATTCTTTTAAGAATTAGCTCTTTGATGGACTTAGTAGGATGCAAGTTTATTTAACAGGTGATAATTCACTTTCGGTTACCCATTTATGGTTTTTAACCTCTTCACCTGTAGTTGTTGTAAAATCAACCATATAAACAGTCGTTTGTTCAGCTGAGTCTATTTCAAGGGTTGCACCCGCCATTCCTTCCATATGGTCTGCCTCTGTTTTTGCTTCTGCTCCAGGCTCTAAAGGGGCTTTCCCTGGATTGACTAACTCTTCATGAATAACCCATTTATGGTCTTCCACTCTTTCTCCACCCGTTGTAGGAGTATAGGATACCGTATAAACAGTAGTGTCATAAGCACCTACTATAGTTGCTTCTGCACTTTTCATCCCTTTCATATGATCAGATTGAATAATTGCTTTACTTCCAACAGGGTATGTTGGTTTTTTCGCTTCTTTCAATCCTTCTGGAACTTCACCAGAACCAGAGTGATTCATATAAGAATGGTCCATTTCCTCCATCTCTTCATCAGTATCTTTTTCCGGATTTTCATTATCGTTAGTTGTCGTTTCTTGATTTCCTGTTTCTTCTTCAACAGGTTGCGCTTTATCATCTGTGTTTGCACATGCACCTAATACTAATATTAAAGAAGCAAGTAGGATGTATAATATCGATTTTTTATTTGTTTTCTTCATTTTCTCATTCCTCCTTTATTTCATTACAAGTATGCCCAAAAATTCACAAATCTTGTCCATTTAACTCATTGATGACTTATAAAAGATAGGGAAATGCATGATAAGCAATTGAATGTAATACATAAATAGATACTTTAAAATAAAAGACTGCCGTTCATTTAGATTTCTTAACAATAGTCATCGCATGGCTACCTAAAGAAGAATAACTTTCAAAAAATAAATCAGCATTATATGTCGTTTGCCCCTTTAAAGGATCCATTACAAACACTTCTTTATCGTTATATCCGTTTAATACAACAGAATGTAAATTAATAAGAGCATTAAAAATTTCCTCTGTTTCATGTAAGTACCAGGAATATTCTATTTTTGGAGGACTTAAATCTCGGGTCATCCATACGACAACGGGAATACCTTGATCTACATACTCCATAATTGTTTCTCTTGAACTACCGCTAATATCCTTCGCCAAATCTTCCCCACCAACTTCTGTGATATAGCGGTTTGCTGCTTCCACAATAGGTGGAGCAAATGTAAAAAAGCCATTATTATCTCTCGGATCTCCAGCATATGCTGCATATGGATTGGAACCGTATAATTTATTATTTGTCCTATGAAAAGGTTGCTTAGGTAAGTATTTATCAGACATCTCCGTTTTAGTGACATCATAATTATAAAAGGTAAGAAGAGATGTAACGGACGTTATTTCACATCCATTTGGCAATTCAGGTATTTGCAGAATAGTATCAACTGGTAAAAATACTTCAGCTTTCTCATTATTTTTATCATCTATTTTTAGAGGATCATTCTTATCATTTTTTTTGTTAAAGTAATGCTCTTCAGTTGATTTTACTAAAGTACTTTTTGCGTCATCCACAATAAATACAAGAATATAGAATTCTATTAAAATGATTAAGACTAAAGAAATTAAAGCTATTTTCTTCTTCAAGCTACATTTCATTCCTTTTAGAAAAAGTAAAGGTTATTTAAAACTATTCACTCGTTTTAAAGTACATTTGATTTGCTAATACATATTTACAAACACTGTATCCTCTTTTGAGAAGATAATTTTTATGGACGTACAAATATTTGTTTCATAATAGATTTCATTAAAGGTATATTTTCTTCAACTTTAAGACCTGATTGTTCGATTGTTTTAAGTGTTTCTCTATTTATGTTAGCTCCCCAAAGTCGCACTGTTAAAGGGTTCAACATATCCATTACTAAACCTACTAACTTATTTTCACTCCTCATATGCTCTAACATTAAGATACGACCAGTTGGTTTACATACCCTTTTTAACTCCTTCAAACCAATCATCGGGTCTGGTACGGAACAAAATACACAAGTAGAGACAATAGAATCAAACGTATTATCAGGGTATGGTAAAGATTGTATATCCGCTTCCACTAATTCTATCGGAAACAAAAAATCTCCTTTTGATACTTTTTCCCTAGCGTATTTTAACATCCCATTACTAAAATCAACACCTGTTAAGGACTGAATATTATTAGGATAATAATATAAATTGGCACCGGTACCTATTCCTACTTCAAGTACTTTTCCAGATACATTTGATAGTAAATTAAACCGCCATTCTTCTTTAATCATTTTATCCATTACATCATATATACCGGAGATCCTATTGTATCGTTTTTTAATTACATCATCTTTATCCAACAATGTTCACCCAATTCTATTTTTAGACTTAAAAATAGTTTCCCACATTAATATGAAAAAACAATGAATTTTCATCTATAAAATTCAGCTGATATCAATTTTTTTTATAAAAATAGCCCCTATTTGTAACTGCTAAACTATAATCAACAGTTTCTGCTAAATAAGATTGAACATTTTTTACCAAAATATTCCTCAGCTGAGATATGATAGATTTACTATCGTTTGTTATAGCTGGAGGGTAAGAAAGGTGGAAAAGTTACTATTGTTTGTGGAAATACATCAATTAAAGAAACAGGGATTTAAAGTAGCAGCCATTGCAAAAAAATTAGAGATTTCTAGAAACACCGTTTATAAATACTTAGATATGAATCTAGAAGAAGCATCAGATTGGATTACATCTCTAGGAAGTAGGAGGAAAAAGTTAGACCAGTATCACGATGATATTCTAAGCTGGTTGAAGGAACATCCTGATCTCTCCTCTGCACAAGTGGAGGATTGGTTAAAAGAGCATTACCCAACATTGGATGTTGGAGGTAGTACCGTTCGCTTGTATGTTAGTCAGTTAAGAGATATCTATCATATACCTAAAGTTGTACGTATTCGATCACATGAGGCTGTAGAGGAATTACCAAAGGGCCAACAAGTTCAAGTAGATTGGGGAGAAATTACTGTTAAAAATTCAGAAAAGAAAGATATTAAGTTATACTTTATCACCTTTGTCCTCTCTCATTCTCGTTATAAGTATGTGGAATGGTTAGATCGTCCTTTTACAACGAGGGATACGATAAGATGCCACGAAAAAGCGTTTCAGTTTTTTGGAGGAATGCCGGAGGAAATTGTTTATGACCAAGACCATCTCATAACTGTAAGTGAGAATGCAGGTGACATTATTTTAACCAGTGAATTTCAGGCATACAAACAAGATCGAGGATTTCGAATTTACTTATGTAGAAAGGCAGATCCCCAGAGCAAAGGTTATGTTAAGACTTCCGTTATGTAAAGATTGACCCCCAAACATGGTGTTAACAACGAAAGCCTTAACATTATTTCTTTACATAATTATCTGCGATTGAAACTCTTAAGCCAGTCTTTCAGATTTGAATCATTATCCCAAATGGCTTCTTCTGAAGGCACGATTTCCTTGCTTGCTGCCTCGATGGCTAGTCTTTTATGCATTGCATCCGCCCTTGCATACATTTCTGTCGTTTTCACGCTTACATGTCCAAGTAAATCTCGGATATAAATTAAATCCACACCCGATTCGACTAACCCCATAGCGGTTGTGTGTCGCATTTTATGCGGACTGAAGTCTGCAGAAATCATATCTGGGGCAATTCTTCGTGCCATTTTTGTATATTTTCCTACGATATAATTAATTCCTTGTCTAGTGAAAGGTTCATTCATGTGATTTTTAAACAGCCATTCACCTAGTTTCTCTGGTTTGTCGTATCTTTTTTGAACTAGATATTTATGAATAAAAGGGATTGTATTGCGCATTAGCGGTACATATCTACTTTTTTGCCCTTTCCCGTGAACCAATAGTGTGAAGGGCTCCTGTAACGACAGATCTTTTATCCGGATTTTTATTAATTCACTGACACGGATTCCAGTTGTATACAGAAGGGATAAAATAAGGTAATCCCGCAACCCATTCTGCCGACTTAAATCTACTTGTTCGATTAATAACGCTACGCCATCAGTTTTAAGATAAGAAATTTCCTTTTGTGGTGCCTTCTTGACCGGTATGCCAAGAATTTTTTGGTATTCATCTAAGTGTTCAGGAAATTCGTACATAAGGAAGCGAATGAAGCTGTTTAGGGCTGCCTGCCTTTGGTTTCTAGTCGATATTCCGTTTGATCGTGTTACCTGAAGCCAGTTCAGGTAATCAACCACATTATTGCGAGTAAGGTCAGATACATCTACCTTATCGGCAGAAATTCGATGTTCATCCTGCATATATGTTAGGAAAAGGATAAAGGAATATCTGTACGAATCAATCGTCTGAGGGGTGCTTCCACAATTGTTCGGAAGGTAACCCGTAAAATATTTGTTCAAATATAAGGCGAAATTGGTTTTTTTCATAACGTGGTTCCCTCCCAAAACACTCTATCTAGTTTTGATTTAAACTTTTCCTCGATATATGGATAAATACCCATGGTTAGCCTGATATAACGTTCTGTTGCAAATATTGTTTTATGCCCCAAATATGTGGACAGGATTGGAAGAGCGACATACATATCCATGCCAGCATCAACCATCTTCTTGAATGAATATACGGCCATGGTATGCCTCCAGTCGTGGATTCTAGGCCCCTTCCCTCCCCCAAGATAGGGAATTCCAGCCTGCCGGAGGAATAACCTGTGCGCCTCATATATGGCATCCCCACTCATTCTACCTCCGGTGGAAGTGGTGAAAATATAGTCTTTGTCATCCAGCAAGTAAAAGCACTTTTCCGCAAATTGTTTCACGAGCACCCTTAGGTCTTCCCCCAATACGATATAGCGCTCGCAATCATTTTTGGTTTCAAACAGCTTGACAATCCCATTCTCCAAATCCACATCCTGTTTTCGTATCCCCAGAGTCTCATTGATTCTTGTACCGCAACAATACAACAGGCGGAATAAGACAGGGTATTGGATTGCGGCCTTTCGGTTTCGGGAAGATTCGTAGGTATCCACTGCGTGGAAATACCTTCTTATTTCATCCTCGGTATAAATATAGGGTTGGAATTCCGTCGGTTTAAATTTGATATCCTTGGTAACATATACATTGTAGCCCTTCTGAAAGAGGAACATAAGAAAATGCTTGACTCCATTAATCCGAGAATAATGTGTAGTTGTGGCTTCAGCATCTTTTTTTTGTAGCCACCTTGCCGCATCTTCTGTAGTGAATATAGGTTCTTTAATCCCTAGTCGGATGCAGAAACTGTCAAAATGACGTAGATGGGTACAAAAACTAATAGCCTTATAGCCCGAAGCCACTTTATATTCAAGATAGGCATTCATTTCATCGGCAAATACAGAGTGGAATACTGGTGTGTTCATTCATTGCACCTCCCATCTAAAATGTGCTGAATGCAGTTCGGGCATGGGAAGGGGGCATTGCTTCAGTTTCTTTACATCGACGGCTAGATAAATTTTGGTTGTTTCTGTATTTTGATGCCCCATGACGGTACTAATGACGGGCATGGATACGTTTCTTTTTAGCATGTTGGTCGCAAGACTATGCCGCAAGGAATGGGCACCATGCTTCTTTGCCTTCCAATTTTTAATGTTCGCCTTGCCCATATACTTTGAAACAATGGAGTGGACGGTCGGTGGGGAAAGCGGCTGTCCTTTTTTGACAGTATCAGCGGCTACAATAATTTCTTCAGCGTTCGTTTTCGGGCGACCATGCTTTAGATAATCGATGATGGCATTTCCGACTGATGAAAGAAGAGGGTATTCTACCGGTATATCAGTCTTGCTTTGGTTAAAACTAATGACATTATTATCCCAGTCAATCTGAGTGAACCGGAAGCTTACGATATCCTTTGTACGCCAGCCATATTCCGCAGCTAAAAGTAAAATAAGGTAATCCCTTTTTCCGATCGAAGATGAACGCTCCACGGAAGCAATCACGCTGCTTATTTCTTGTTCTTCGTATGTTGTGGGGATTTTACAATGTTTTTTATAATTATCAGCGAGAACAAAAATGGAACAGTCCTTTTTTGTCAGTCCGTTATCGTAAGCATGTCGTAGAAAAATCCGTAAAGTTGATCCGCTGTTATGCCTTGAGGCAGGGGAGTAATCCATAGATTTGAAAAAGTTTTCTACTATGTCTACATTCAATTCTTCCAGGACCAATGAACGCCCGTTGAGGAACATATGAAATTCATACAAATACTGTTTCTTATTTCTTATCGTTTCATCGGATAGATGCAGGACGTTACTAGCATATGAAAGATATGATTCTATGATTTTACCAATTTCACCATCAAAAATTCGTTCAACACGAGGGGTGCGGAATTCAAAATCTCCATCTTTTTGGTAAGAAATCAACATTCGCACTGCCCTGAGTCTTACCCGATCCTTTTTGTTTACAATTTTCGTTAGGATATGATCCCCAAAAACCTCATCACAGTATGCAAAGCCGATAGACTCGGAGAAATCCGTGTGTTGATGTTCTTTCATCCATTGTTGTAGCCTATCCCATTCCGTTTTGATTTTCAGGTAATGCATACCGCCGTATTCACGGCTAATTAATTCATCTTGGCACAAGGAAACGAGCTTTTTAAAATCCATAACCAAACCTCCTAAAATGTTTGGTTACTTCGTAACACAGATGATTTATTATGTAAAGAAATAGGCATTAAGTATAGGGATATCCTTGAAAAGAAGCCTATTTCTTTACATAACAAAAATCTTAACATAACCCTTGCTACGGGGATCAAAAGGAGCTGTGTGCGTTAAGGTAATTCCCAATTGTGCGCATGCATATTGAAGTGTTTCAGATCGATAGATCTTACCATTGTCCGTATAGATGATAGTGGGCTTTCCTCTACGTATTAAAGCTTCTTTTGTTACTATTCTTAAACCATCGAATTTTTCCGTTGAAAAAAATTGTGCATATGGAACGATTCTAGAACAGTCATCGATATATGCTATAAGAAAGGTTTTCTTTCTTTTTCCGTCCATTGGCACATAAGGACCATGAGATAAATCCCCCTGCCAAAGGACATTTACCTTTTCATGAGCGAATCTTTTTCTTTCAGGAATGGCTAAAATTTGTTTTCCTGATAGGTTGTGTTTTTTCAATAATCGATTTATAGTAGAGTAAGATATTTGCTTTTGTTGAATCTCTCCACGCTTGATTAGTTGTTCGTAGAAAACACTAACAGGCATGTGGGGAGATTTTCTTCTTATTTCTAAAATATGATCCTGATCATCAGGAGACAGTCTTCTGGAGTTTCCTCGATCTCCTCGTTTCTTTGGTTTTAATGCTTCAAAACCATTTCTCCGATAATGAAGTAACCATTCTTTGATTGTTTTTTCGGCAATCTTTCGCTCTCCATAATAAGGCATAGAATGAATTTTTCCATCTAGTCCTTGAAAATACTCCTTTGAATCTACTTGCCCATTTAAAAGAGGGGCAATCAGGCCATACCGAAATAAAGCCACTTGTTCACGTTCTTTTTCAGTCATGGAATTTCCTCCTTTTGATTAGAAGGACAACCGGTTATCCATATATCCATTCTACTTTTTTCGATATTTTCTGACTATGAAAAAGGTATGTGGGGAGGCTATTATTTTTTATTGTCACCAAATATGGTAGAATTAATTTGCCATAAAGTATTTTGATAAGTGACCCCAGGACCTTCGCAAGAAGGTTGATTCGCCAAAATCGAGGATCATTTTCAAGTATTTTATGGTTTCTTTATTTTTATCTGGGGACATCCCCCCTTTGAAACCAATATCAATAAAGAAACTGTGTATCCACTGTAATTTTCTACTGAAGCGAATTAGATAAAACCTTAATAATTGTCGACTGCCGTTAGATTTTTTCTTCTCTATAAATTGTTTGATCCGGTTTAAAACCGTTTGAATGGTATGTTGAAAATAAGAGATCAAAAGGTCTGGGAGAATGGAAAAACTCACTCTACACCCGAGACATTTTAGCCGACATATAGGAATCCTTAAAGTTCTATCCTCCGAGATTCCATACCTCCAATAATAGCCATTTCTTTCAAGGTTCCCTTGGGATACACACTTACAATTTGGACAAGTATTGAATGTTGGAAATGCATTCGATTTCCCCCTTGCCGCATATTCCTCCAAACTTATTCCGAAATCATGAGAAATGATCATAAAAAAACTCCTCCCTTTGAATATGCAAAAAATTTAGCATATTACTTAGGAGAAGTATAGATAGTAGTCTGTAAGAATTTGAAAAATATAACTGCAATTTAGAGGAATTAATGTGACAGTTTACAACAATGTCATAAAATATAAATCTAATCGTTATTCTCTACCCTTGGGGACTTATCGTCCAAGGGGAGAGAATACGGTATATATAGAAATTCAAGAGCAAGAACTTGTGATAAGAAGAGAAACGCAGGGAGAAGTCTTAGCAAGACATCCCCTATGCCATGGAAAAGGGGAATTAATTAAAAACAGACAGCATACAAGGGATCGTTCAAAGGGAATTCAAGCTTATAAGGAAACCTTGATTCGTCAGTTTAAAGATCAGGAAAAGGCAGAAAGATTTATATATGAGATAGGAAGCCGTTATCAGAGATATATACGTGATCAGCTTCAAGTCATTCAAAGCACCATTAACCATTATCGAATAGTAGTAGACGAATCCTTAGCTGTTTGTATAAAGGACCAGTTATGGAGTGCAAATGACCTTCGGGATGTGGCACAACATTTAACCCGGTTAAAAGAAGCAAAAGCCCCGAATCCTTCCTCGATTCAAGGAACAAAAAATAGTCATATCAACACCGCATTAAAAGCCACAGCAGCAACAAGGGAAATGGACGACTATATCAAGATACTAGGTGGTGTTTTACAATGACTCAAACGGTACATAACTTACAGGAGTATTTTCGCCAAGTGAGAATGACGGAAACAGCAAATGAATTACCTGTGATACTTCGTAACGCAGAAAAAATGTCCTGGACCTATCAAGAGTTCCTGCAGGAACTTCTTATGTACGAGCTAAAGCGACGTGACGAAAAAAACATAGAAAGAAGATTAAAGTGGGCCAAGTTCCCTTATCATAAGAAATTGGATGAATTTCATATTGAAGAACAACGATCGTTAAGTACTCGTCAACTTAACCAATTAAGGGAACTGAATTGGTTAGATCAACAATATAATTTAATTTTATTAGGACCTCAAGGTGCTGGAAAAACCCATATTTCCATTGGACTAGGAATAGAGGCCATTCAAAAGGGTTATAAAGTTACCTTTTCAACCATGGGTGAACTAGTACATCTCTTAAAAACCGAAGAATATATAAAAAAGTCTCAAAGCCAGCTTAAAAGAATTAGGGAATCAGATTTAGTTATTATTGATGATTTAATGTATATGGCTATTGATCAACGGGAGGCTAATTTGTTCTTTCATCTAGTAAATCATTTATATGAGCGTAGTTCTATTATATTAACCTCTAATAAAGGACCTGAAGAATGGGGTGAATTGATGGGAGACCAAGGAATTACCATGGCTATTTTGGATCGGATACTTCACCGAGTTGAAGTCATACAACTTAATGAAAATGACAGCTACAGGCTTAAACACCGGACTGCTATTTTTGAAAATGAATCTGTTTAAATCGAAACAAAACTAGAAATTGGAGGATGAAAGAGATTGAATACATTGACCGTACAAGAGACAACTAATCTTATGCATTCATATGGAATCAAATGTGATAGGGCTAACGTAGAGCAATGGCTCGATGAAGGGAAACTTAAAGGAAAGATAAGTAAAGAGACTTATATGATTGAAGAAGAAGATGTTTATAACTTCCTAGACTTCTATAGGTGGGAAGGAACAGCCTATGAAAGAGGAATTGACGATAAGACAAAGATTAGCAGATTATTAGATGAAATTAAATATTTAAAACAGCAAGTAGATGAATTAGAAGAGGAAAATACAAAACTTATGAGTCAACTCGATATTTTACCTTATTAAAATAAACAGGATACCTCCCCATCCTATCGCCAAGATGGGGAAATCTAAACAAAAGTGTTCAAAGTTAATTAGCAAAAAGTGTTCAAAACTACTTGACGGTTACACTATTTTTAATAGAGACCATTATAACTATAAAAGTCAGCTATATATTTTTGATGCTTTATATCATAAGAATAGAAATTATCGGACTTTCCAAAATTGATAACAGAAATAAAATACAACTCTATTTAATTTTGAAGAAAAATATACAGTGGTTTCTTAATAGTATTACTGTTCTACGAGGAACGTTTTCCTTTTTATAGTATATTTGTTTTCTTTATAATCATAAAAAAAACCATATCTTATCAATAATATTTGCATATCTTTTTGAGAAAATCCTTCTTATAGAAATTAAAAAGGAGAATTTACTAAAATGGATATAAAAAAACTATTAATATTTATATGGATCCTTTCTATTGTCTTTTTTATTATTCTGTATTATATAAAATATTCTTAGTTTTAACATACCATAGGGATTACAATAGAAACTCCTAATCCCTACCCAATCATTCCTTTATTCTCCTATAGATGATAAATTGTAACTATTTATAAAATATTTTTAAGTTTGATATATTCTTCTGTTGATATTTGTCCTGATGCATATCTTAAATCTAGTACTCTTCTTGCTCCATTGGTATCTGGACTTTGTCGAAACTGAAACTTGTTAAGTACTTTTTGTAGTTCTCCAGTTTTATAAAGATAAAAGCCAATAGCTAAAATGAGTAATAAAACCACTTTTTACCTCCTCCAGACATTTTTATATGTTATATCATACGTAGGCTAAGAATAACCGGCCTACGTATCTGTTTCTAGTAAATACTTGAAACTATTTATTAGAAATTACTACTTTGTGATGCACCACCTGTTCCATGCATACTTTTATACATTTCTTCTAGTTCCTTATTATCTAAGTTCGGATGCATTTTGCTCATTAATGGCTTCATTTGTCCAAAGTTAATATTTCCATCTTCCATGAATTTTTTCATCTCATCTAAGTCTACTCCCTGTTCTTCCATGTAATTTTGCATATCGTCCAAATTTCCAGTTCCCATCATATTTGCCATTTGATCATAATCAATTCCTAGTTCTTGCATCATTGAAGCCTGATTAACAGGAGTATCTTTAGCAGATGCTATATATAAGCCAGTTCCTCCCGTTACAATAAATGCTGCAGCCAAAGCTCCAATTAATATAGTCTTTTTCATCATCATACACTCCTTATTTATAATAGATTGTTAAATTTTTAAATTTACATCCGTCTTTATAGTAGATATTTCTTGATTTGTTCGAACTCTTCTACCGTAATTTCTCCACTGGCAAGTCTTGATTTTGCTATTTCAAACGCTTCTAAATTATGTGCAGGCTGTACCGCCATCATATTTCCATTTCCAGTATTTTTGTGGTTATATGCCAAATAAAGAAGTACCCCTATAACCAAAATGACTATGATCATCATGAATGACCCACCTCCCATTCCAAATCCTCCAAAATATCCAGGTCCCATCATTACTATTTCCTCCTTGTATTATTATCTACACTCTTAACATACCTTCAAAAGATGAAGAAAATATGAAGCTTTTTAAATGATTTATTTCATTTTCTCCATAAAATCTCCTTATTTTCTTAGTATGATTTTAAAAAAAGATTAGGAGTGATTTTAATGGAATGGTTATTATTGTTGCTTTGCCCACTTATGATGATTTTCATGATGAAAGGTATGGGTGGTCATGGGCACAAGCAACATGGTCACGATTCACACTCTTCGGAAGTGTTGGATAAAAAAATGTCAAACCTAGAATTAGAAAATGAAAAGCTGCGAAAAGAAATCGACTCTCTTTCAGCCATGGTGAAAAAGGAGTCATAAATCAAAAATCCGTTGCCCATAGAAAGACAGAGTATTTTTGGATTTCTTAGCACATGGAAGTAGCCATAATTATTATTTGGTTCAGACGGTGAAAAGGTTATGCAAAATATCGATATGCAGAAAAGGATACAGGAATCCTATGATGGATCATTGTATCCTTTTCTGCATATCTACTTTTATTAAACAACAATATACTAATTATATTTGTCCCTATTTTTCCTTATAATTAAATATATCAATAAGATGATTCCTATGATAATAAGTAAAATCCAAAATATTTGACTAAACCAGAATGACATATGATTAACCATCATATGCCGCCCCATCATCATCCCCATTGGTCCGGGCGTAAACCAAATCATTTTTAGTACAAAAAGTAAAAAAATAATCCCGATTAGTATGAAGAAGCTCAATATGATTATTGGCCATAGCCGTTTCATTTTCTCACCCTTATTCCACTTTATATCCAATACCCCAAACGGTTTTAATTGACAATTTATCAATACCTGAAGCTTTTAGCTTTAGCCGTAAATTCTTAACGTGCACATCTACCGTTCTATCTTCCCCCATAAACTCAAGCCCCCAAATATGTTCCACTAGTTGTTCTCTTGATAATGCTTTTCCCCTATGTCTAATAAAAATTTCTAAAAGATCAAACTCAGTTGGAGTCAGATTAAGCTTTTGATTTTCATAAGTAACTTCTCTAGCTGTAAGATTTAAAATAACTCCTTCATATTTTAATACTTCATGTTGATCCATATTTTCCTCTTGATTATGGGCTCTACGCAGCAGAGCATTTACCCGTGCTAATAATTCTGCTTCATCAAATGGTTTTACTAAATAATCATCAGCACCACTAGACAAGCCAGTGACCTTATCTTGGATCGATCCCTTAGCAGTTAACATAATAATTGGAATATTTGATATTTTTCTTACTTCCTCAAGCGTCCTCCAACCATCCATAATGGGCATCATAACATCTAAGATCATTAGATCATAATCATCTTTTTTCACTTTTTCAAAAGCATCCTGTCCGTTGTCAGATTCATCTACTTGATAATTATCCTGAAGTAAATAAATTCGCAATAACTGTCTCATTTCAAATTCATCATCTACAATTAATATTTTCTTCATCGGTTTCTCCTAGATTTATTTTCTTGATCAATGGTTAAAAATATCGTGAAAATGGATCCTTCGTTTTCTGTACTTTTTACGGTAATAGTTCCACCATGGGATTCGATGATTTGTTTAACCACATATAATCCTAATCCGGATCCCCCTGTTTTTCTTGTACGGGAAGAATCAACCCGATAAAAACGTTCCCAAATTCTTGGTAGATTATTTTGAGGTATACCTATTCCAGTGTCTTTTATTTCTATTCCAATCAAATCTCTTTTAGAAAAGGAACGAACTGAAATCCCTCCAATATTTGTATACTTAATTCCATTCTCTATAAGGTTATAAAACACTTGTTCCATTCTTCGGATATCTACATAAAGAAGAGGTAAATCCTCTTCCAATTCACCCCATAACTCCAATCCTTTTTTCTCTGCAACGGGCTTCAGATTGGAAATAATTTTTTCCATTATGTCATTGATCGAGGTCCATTCTTTCGTTAATTCAAACTTTCCTGTCTGCAGTTTGCTCATCTCAAATAAATCATTTACTAAAAAAGAAAGCCTATTTGTCTCTTTGTTAATAATTTGCAAGTATTCTTCCTGTTCTTCTCTATTTTTTATGATACCTTTACTTAACACATCACTATACCCTTTAATATAGGTTAATGGCGTTCGAATTTCATGTGATACAGCCGCCAAAAAGTCATTTCTACTTTCTTCATAATATTGGAGTTGTTCTCCCAAGGTTTGAATGGAATTTCCAAGTTGAGCAATTTCATCCCTACCATGAATAGGTACTTTTTGCTTATACTTTCCTTCAGCCATTTTGAGGGTTGCCTCTTTCATTGTTAAAAGAGGCTTAGTAAATACCCGCGATAAAATTCCAATGAGTCCAAATGCAACTAACATTATCCCTAAACTTGAAATAAAGCTTAATAAACTCATGACAAAAATAATTTCCTTAATAATAGAGGAAGGGTAGTACATATATACATATCCTTGATTTTCACCAACAGGAGAAACGGAGACAATATACTCATGGTTTTTCCAATCATTCTCTATAACCTGTCCTGTACTGATTGGTTTGTCCAAAAAAATATGATCAATTATATCTTCATCAAGTTCAATAGATGAAGATATAATTTGATATTGATTATTGGTAATTAGAATTTTAGTAGATACTCCCTGCTCCATTTGAATGGCATGATTAATTGTAGATTTAGTAAATTGTTTCTCTAAATTTTGCGCATGGTTATTACCTTTTGCTACTAAATCCTGTTCGATATAATCAGTAAAAAAATTAGTAAAAACACCATATAAAATAAATCCCAATATTAAAAGCAACGAAAGAAATATGGTACTAAACCATAAACCAAGTTTGAAGGAAATACTTTTAATCTTCACTTTAAACGATTACTCCTTCGAATATCTATTTGAGTAGTCTTAAAATAGGTATTAATTTTTTCATTATTCTTCCAGATAAAGATGTAGTTATAATTTACTTAATTATAAAAGAAGAAAATGGAGAAAATATGAAGTTTACACATCATATTCAAATAAAAACGAATAAGAGAACCTTTATGATCAAACATTTCTATTTCTGTTCTTTTAATATACTAACTCAAAACAAGCTTTACAATTTTTTTAGAACTATAAGACGCAAAAAGTCTCATTAGAATAAAAACTCATTTTTTCTGCAATGTTTCTACAAACTTTTTTTGTATAATTTCTTTAATATAAGTTTCTCAAAATGGAGGTGAAGTATATGAAAAAGATATTAATTCCTGAATTATTCATAGAAAATCATTAATTGGTTACAATCGTTATTCCAATAAGCTTTTTTGTTAAATGTTAATTCACTTGATAAATGAAAAAAGAATCCATTTCTGATAAG
>NZ_JBQKKM010000029.1:0-62620 GCF_052116745.1 Niallia sp. Sow4_A1
CATAGGGAAGACCTCTTTTCTAGGATTGGTTGTGGTGACTTAATTCTACCAAGAGAAGGTCTTCCTTTTTACATGGAAATTTTCATTTACACAAAATATTTTATACTCTCTCCAATGCATTTAGTCCTACAATTTTTCGTTTTTTCTTATCCTATGTATTGTATAATAGAATCAATTATTTTAAAAGAATAGGTCAAAAGTTTCACATAATATTTTTCTTATACTTTCTATTTTAAATTTCCATCTAGGAGTGGAGGCAAAAGCATGCCATTTAAGCGTTTCATACAAAATGATAAAGGCATTTCATTAATAGAAATTTTAGTTTCGATTGTTTTATTAAGTATTCTCATTACGTCCTTTCTCACTTTTTTTCCTCAAGTATCTTCCTTTAATCAGAAGACAGATGAGAAGTTAACAAGTGTTACACTAGCAAAGAGTTGGTTAGTCCAAGCTCAAAATAGTGAAAGTACTTTACATAAACAATTGATTAATCTAACAGATAATCCATCTGCATCCATAAATACAAGCGATTTAGATTTATTAACAAATATAAATCGCAATTCAGATGTTATAGAATTAATCTTTAAAGAAAATAACTATTTTATTCATCTTTATCTATTTTACCGGGAGGAAACATTAAAGGGAGCAAATACGCTTTATAAAATACGGATTGACGTTTTTGATGAACAAGATAAATTAAACAGCAATATATACGGATATATTACGAAAAAATAAAGGGAGAAAAAAGATGTCGATTCAAAACGAAAGAGGACTTACTTTAATTGAATTGCTAATTTCTATTGCACTCGGTTCGATTGTGCTAGTCCTTATCTATCAGTTCTTTTTTCAAGGAATTCACTTCTCGAAAGTAGTCAATGATAAAACCTTATTACAGCAAGAAGCGAACTATATGGTTTCAAGTATGACAAAAATACATCAGACTTCTGATTCGTATTCTATTACATTTGATCAAAATCCAAATGCTTCGTATATTACGGTGGATGGGAAGCAAAAGATTACCTTTCAGAATAAAAAATTTCGATATGAGCTGATGAGTAGAAATGGAACAAATAATACCTATATTCCTAATTCATTTACTGTTAATCCTCTCAAAGAGGATGTCATCCTAACGATTAAAATTACGAGCAAAGATAAGGAAAACCAAACCTATCAAACAACCGCAACATTATCACGATTAAAATAGAAAGGAGGGAATTTGTCATTGCGTTATTTTAACGAAAAAGGAAATACACTTATATTGATTCTTGTCCTTATATCCGTCTTTAGTATTCTTTATATCTCTATTGTTGGTGTATCGATTACTAATTCTAAACAGATTACGATAACAGAAGATAATGCACAAGCTGTTTCCATTGCCGAGATGGGAATCACCTATTATAAAACAGCCTTATACAATAAAAGTAGCGAAGTAAAAGCAAATAGTGCTTTTAAGGATAGTATCAATCAATCGATTTCAAAACAAATAAGTGACACATTCGGAAAAATTACAGCTAATAATAAGGAAGCTACAGAAGCAGAAATCAATAAATCCGCTTATTTTAATAAATTAACTGCAATTGCTTCCAATCAATATATGGAGAAAATAAAAACGGAACTAGAAACAATAAATCGCACCTTTTTTCAAAACGTAGCTGTTTCTGTTGATAGTTCGGCGGGGAGCTCTTTTATTATTTCAAATATAAAGCAAACTAGTAATCAGGATGGGATTACCTATACATTTGATAGTAAAGGAATCGATGGGGATAAAGAAATCACATTATCATCGGTCTTTACCATTCCAATAAAACTTGATCCCATTGTATTGGAAGCAGAAGCTAGTACAGAAACAGGAGATGGTACTAATGAGGGCAGCACTGACACATCAGATGACCAAGCCACTGTAAAGACAGGTTTGACTGGGAACGATATTCCAGACCCTGGAGTATTGACAGCTTGCGTAAGTCCTATTCCAAATAACTATCAATTCAATAACAACTGTCAATATAATGAAGATACTACGATTACAAAAAATACAGATATAATAAGTACAATTTTAAAAACAAGTGGGTCATTAACTATTTCTTCTAACGTTAATCAGTTTTCTAATTCCACCATTTATACAACTAATAATTTGAATGTTACTGGAAATTTAAATGGGATTTCTTCAATTAAAATTCATGTAGGTGGAGAGGCGAAATTTAACAATTTAAACAGTTCCTTAAATAATTCAATTATTGAAGTAGCAAAGGATGGAACTTTCGAAAACATTAGTACAATTGACTCCTCTATTTATGTTGGTGGGAAAGCTACGTTTAGAAATGGAAATAGCTTCACAAAAACCAAATTAGAAGTAAAAGGTGATTTTGAAAGCAAAAATTGGAATAATACATCTGATAGCATTATTTCAATTGGCGGCACGGCAGAGATCGATAATATAAATAGTTCCTTTAGTAATACAGTTCTTTCAATAAAAGGAAAAGCAACTATCAATCATATTAATAACCCTGGAGATAATAGTATAATTAGTATTTTAGGGAATGCTACCATTTCGGTTATAAATAACCCCTCAAAAACAGCTATTTATATTGGTGGTGATGGAACAATTAACGATATAAATATGGGCAATGATTCAAAAATATGCGTAAGAGGCACTATAAGTATCCCTAGAAACTTTAATCTAAATGGAAATGGCAAAGTGTATGCTTCGGCAATATCTTCAGATACAAATAACAACAATAGAAGTAAAATTGATACAAATCCCAATAATTTTGCAACGAATTGTAATAGTGGATTTAGCGATGGGGATGAAAATGATGGAGGAAGCAATACACCAGAAACTGTTTATATACCAGCGATCGCTAATGATTTACGAGTAGAGGATAGTGAAATTAATGTCGATTATTATTATTAATTTCAAAGTATCTTCCCTATTTTAATAACTGTAAATGTAAAGAAAAAAGGAGATTGGTTTAGTCCATTCTGCCTTTTTCTTTTTTTATTCCAGTCATTTCACATAACTGCTAACACGGTTACGCCCTGCTCTTTTTGCTCCCACATATAATGCTCTATCTGCATGTCGAATCAATGCCAACGACTCATCAGCATCTTTTGGAGCATATGCTAACCCTAATGAAGCTGTGATATTTACATTTTTTATTTTTTGACAATCGTCTATATTTTGTTGAATAACAAAGGGTCTAGATGCAATCATCTTGCGGATAAACTCAGCTAGATCAAGCGCTTCTTTTTTTGCAATATTGGTCAGAAGAATCACAAACTCTTCTCCTCCGTATCTAGCAACAATTCCGTGGTCACCAATAAGCTTTTGAATTCTTTTAGCAAAAGCTTTTAAAATTTCATTTCCTGCCTGATGACCATATTGATCATTTATCGATTTAAAATGATCAATATCTAGCATAATCAGCGCAAGATTGTCCAATTTCTCCTCATTAAGCTCCTTGAACTGGTCACTTAATAGCTTTTCGAAATAGCGGTAATTATACAGCTTGGTTAAAGCACATTTCTCACTATTTTCCTTTGTTTGCTCAAAGTACTTTGCATTTTCTAGCGCAATGGCAAATTGGGTACATAAAAGATCCAATACCATTAATTTTATATTGGCAAATGCCTTCTTTTTTTTACTTCCCAATAATAATACACCAATCACATTTTTATTTTTAATGAGCGGCATGCATAATACACTTTGAATTCCTTCAGGCATATAGCCCTTATTTACATTCTGCCAATCTTGCTTAGAATGAAATACACTTGATTTCTGGGAGGCTAACACTCGACCACATATGCCCTCGTTTTCATGCATCACTTCAGAAAAAATTGGTAGCTTTTCCTGTTGCTCCACACGCGAAATCATTTCTAATTGATTATTAGCATTTACTTGATGGATAAACACAAAATCAACTTTAAATAACTCATATAGCTTTTCAATAAAAAACTCAACTGTTTCATTCACATACAAGTTTTGAGAAAGTTGATGTCCAATTTCTGCTGTTTTTCTTAAATAGTCATTGGCAGTTTGACTTGAATGATACAGCTTTAAAATGAGCGATAGGCTTATAAAAGGCACACCTATTAGAAGTAATGCAGCTAGCCCCACATATTGATACATAATATATAACGCAATACCTACTGGATAGGTAATAACCGTTGTGAATATTTCCCATATTAAATCTTTTTTAATGAAACGCTCTTTTCTTTTATAGATAAAACGGTCTATCAAAAAGATTCCCAACGTATTAAGCAACAAATAGGAAACAAGATACAGACTTATCAAGACAAATAAATGGAAATTGAAAGCTAAATCGAATCCATGTTTTCCTCCAAAACTATAGTAGATAATTCCACTAAAAAAAGAGACAAGAAAAAACATGATTGAATTCATAGGCAAACGAAAAAGTGTCTTTTTATCCAACTTCGCTTGATATAATACTGCTATTAACGCAATTTGAACGAGGATAATCTCAAAAAATAATCCGAATATTAGAAAAACAGATAATGTCGCCCACTGTAAGAAAAATACCGGCGTACCATTTATGATCATTGGCATACTCGCAACAACTGTCATAAATATTAGAAATGCAAGAATCTCCCATTCATTCCCCCGAATTTGCGGAGGATAGATATTATGAGAGAACCATAGACCAAAAGGGAGAAGGAATATCCAAACTGCCCATATTATTTTTTTATAGCTTGGTTTTACCATTCTCTTCCCCCTTCTTTTGAACCAATATATTCGTATTGCAAGTATAATAGGTATTCATTTTGTTATAATATATCGTTAAATAGAGAATATTTTACCATATTCTTAAAATTCCCACATTTCAAACCTGATAAATATATACTACCCTTTTCTTTCCTAATAATCTAGATATTTTTTTTGATATAGTTATTTCTTGAAATTTTTCCAAAATGTCTTAACTTCTGAAATAAAATACAAGGACCCAGTTATAAGGAGCATCTCATCCTTTTCAATGTTTTCCATATGTTCAAGAATTGCTTTTTTCCAGTCAGTGTTTTGGTACTTGAATGGATGGTTACTTTCTTTATATAATGTGCGGCAATCGGCAGCTCTTGGATAGTCAAATGTTACAAAGGTAATCGTTGAAGCAACTTGATCAAGTTTAGTGATCATTTTATCTGTTTTTTTATCAGAGAGTGCTGCAAAAATAATTTTTTTCTTCTTCCCTTTATAGCGATTTACTAATACATCCACTAATGCCTCTATTCCTTCTTCATTATGTGCACCATCTAATACTACTAGGGGTTCTTCTGAAATAATCTCAAATCTTCCTGGCCATCGAGACAGTAATAAGCCCTTTCTAATACTTTCATCATTAATAGAAACAAATTGGTCACGTAAATGCTCGGCACCTATTACTGCCAATGATGCATTTTCTATTTGATGCTTTCCAAACATTGTTATTTGCAAATCCTCCCATTTAAAAAATGGAGACATTAAGTTAAAAGATTCCGTTGTAGACTTCGAATGATAGCCAGCTATCGTAAAATCTTTATCCAATAAGTAAATTGGTGCTTCCATCTTATTAGCCTGTTTTACAATGACAGCTTGCGCCTCTTTTTGTTTAACAGCCGCAATAATAGGGGTGTCCTTTTTTATAATTCCAGCTTTCTCAAATGCAATTTGTTCATAAGTGTCCCCTAATATTGCTGTATGGTCTAAGCCGATACTTGTAATGATAGAAAGTAGCGGGGAGATGATATTGGTTGAATCGAATCGACCTCCTAATCCTACCTCATATATAACGATATCCATTTTATGCATATAAGCAAAATAGTAGAAAGACATTGCAGTAATGATTTCAAATTCGGTTGGACCGCCAATTTCCATTTTGTCCATTTCTTCCACAATCGGATGCAATTTATTTGCTAATGTGAGAATTTCTTCGTCGCTAATTGGTTTTCCATTCACACTGATTCTCTCATTGAATTGTTCTATGTAAGGAGATGTAAAGGTTCCAACTGATAATCCTGCTTGTTGAAGAATATTTCTTAAATAAGTAACGGTAGACCCTTTTCCATTTGTTCCACCTATATGAACTGTTTTTATCTGTTTTTCTGGATGATTTAGCTTTTCCATCATCATTTCCATTCTAGTTAACCCAGGCTTTATTCCAAAACGCAAACGAGAATGAATCCAATTTAATGCTTCTTCATAACTATGAAACATTGCTACACCCTCTTTTATGAATAATGATTGTTATGATCATCTATACTTACCTTTATCCAGTATCATCTTAAAAAGTAACTGCTTCATCCATAGAAGAAGGGTGCCTCAAAGGTTTGGATAGTGGAGACACCCTTCGTTCTACTATGAAATTAACCTTTTAATTCATTTATACGTGCTTCTACTGCTGCACGCTTTTCTAAATAGTCTTTCTCTTTTGCTTTTTCTTCGTTAATCACCTTTTCTGGCGCTTTTTTCACGAAGCCTTCATTGCTTAATTTCTTTTGAACACGTTCTACTTCTTTATTCCATTTCTCTAGCTCTTTATTTAATCGAGCTATTTCTTCTTCCATATTAATTAAACCTTCTAAAGGAAGAATGATTTCAGCACCTGTTACTACAGCTGTCATCGCTTTATCCGGAACAGCAATATCTGTATCGATACTTAATGTTTCTGGATTACAGAAGCGCTCAATAAAAGATTTATTTTCAAGGAGCGTAGCTTTTACCTCTTCATCTTTAGCTTTTAATAAAATACTGATTTTCTTGCTCATTGGTGTATTAACTTCCGCACGGCTATTACGAACAGAACGGATAATCTCCACAAGCAATTTCATATCATTAGCAGCCTTCTCATCTGTAAACGCAGGATTTACCTTTGGCCATTTCGCAATGGTAATCGATTCGCCAGCATGCGGAAGGTTTTGCCAGATTTCTTCTGTGATGAATGGCATAAATGGATGTAATAAGCGCATTGTATTATCAAGAACATACGCTAAAATCGAGCGAGTTGTCAATTTTGCCGTTTCATCTTCACCATATAATGGAAGCTTCGCCATCTCAATATACCAGTCACAGAAATCATCCCAGATAAAGTTATAAAGAACTCTTCCTACTTCTCCAAACTCATAGCGATCAGATAGACGTGTTACTGTTTCAATTGTTTCATTTAATCTCGTTAAGATCCACTTATCTGCAACTGATTTTTCGCCTGATAAATCAATTTCATCATAAGCTAAACCATCCATATTCATTAATGCAAAGCGGGAAGCATTCCAAATTTTATTTGCAAAGTTCCAAGTTGATTCAACCTTTTCAATGCTGAAGCGCAAATCTTGACCTGGTGAGCTTCCTGTTGATAAGAAATAGCGTAAGGAGTCTGCACCGTACTTAGCAATAACATCCATTGGATCTACACCATTTCCTAGTGATTTACTCATCTTACGTCCTTGCTCATCACGAACAAGTCCATGGATCAGTACATCTTTAAATGGTCTCTCTCCAGTAAATTCTATCCCTTGGAAAATCATACGAGATACCCAGAAGAAAATAATGTCATATCCAGTTACTAATGCAGCAGTAGGATAATAACGCTTATAGTCCTCTGCCTCTGTATTTGGCCAATTTAATGTAGAGAATGGCCATAACGCTGAACTGAACCATGTATCTAATACATCTGTATCCTGCGTCCAATTTTCAATATCTGCCGGCGCTTCATGGTTTACATAGATTTCTCCTGTTTCTTTATGATACCAAGCAGGAATACGATGCCCCCACCAAAGCTGACGAGAAATACACCAATCGCGAATATTTTCCATCCAGCGCATATAAGTGTTTTCAAAACGATTTGGCACAAAGTTTACTTTTTCTTCTTCTTTACCTTGTAATGCAATTGCTTCATCAGCCAATGGCTGCATTTTAACAAACCATTGAGTAGATAGATATGGCTCTACTACAGCACCGCTTCGCTCTGAGTGTCCAACTGAATGCATATGCTCTTCAATTTTGAATAGTACGCCCATTTCCTGTAAATCTTTTACGATTTGTTTACGGCATTCGAAACGATCCATTCCCTCATATTTTCCTGCACGCTCATTCATTGTGCCGTCTTCATGCATTACAAGAATTCTTTCTAGATTATGACGATTACCAACTTCGAAATCATTTGGGTCATGGGCAGGAGTCATTTTAACAGCACCTGAACCGAAATCCATTTCCACATAATCATCTGCAACAATCGGAATCTCTCTACCTACTATTGGCAAAATTACTTTCTTGCCAATTAGATGTTGGTATCTTTCATCTTTCGGATGGACAGCAACACCTGAATCGCCTAGCATTGTTTCTGGGCGAGTTGTTGCTACTTCAATATAACCAGATCCATCTGCTAAAGGATATTTCATATGATAGAATGCACCTTGTACATCCTTGTAAATTACTTCAATATCAGAAAGAGCTGTTTTGGTAGCTGGGTCCCAGTTAATAATATATTCGCCGCGGTAGATAAGCCCTTTCTTGTATAAAGAAACAAACACCTCGCGAACTGCTTTTGAAAGACCTTCATCAAGCGTAAATCTTTCTCTAGAATAATCTAAGCCTAATCCTAATTTAGACCATTGTGCACGAATATGGCTTGCATATTCCTCTTTCCATTTCCATGTTTCTTCTACAAATTTTTCACGGCCAAGATCATATCTGCTAATCTTTTGGGCACGAAGCTTTTCTTCTACCTTTGCTTGTGTTGCAATACCTGCATGGTCCATACCAGGTAACCATAATACATCATAGCCTTGCATTCTTTTCATTCTTGTTAAAATATCTTGTAATGTTGTATCCCATGCATGCCCTAAATGCAATTTACCTGTTACATTTGGAGGCGGAATTACGATTGTATAAGGATTTTTCCCTTCATCTGGCTTTGCCTCAAAAAACTTGCCTTCTAACCACCAATCATAGCGACCCTTTTCAATACTTGCTGGATCATACTTTGTCGGCATGGAGATTTCTTTCATTTCCATCCTAATTTCCTCCTAATCTTGTTCCTTTGTCCTTTTTAAAGCAAATAAAAAAACTCCACTCGTCTGAAAAGGACGAATGGAGTTTGTTCGCGGTACCACCTTTTTTCCAACACAAAAAGTGCTGGCTCTTTCAAAGATGATATCGGATACTGTCCGTCTTTTACTAATAAGCACACCGTTCGCAAAAGAAGCTCGAGGGCTACCTTCCAATGGGTTGAATAGAAATCTCGCAGCAGATGATTTCCTCTCTTTGAAACAACGTACATTGTACTACTCCCCGTCATTGCCTTAATAATTTATTTATATATGCTATACTACCGAAAAAAACTAATTCTCGTCAATAAGGATTGCCGATTTTTTTTCATTTTATTCCTATCTATTTTTTGTTTATCTTTAATATATGTGCCTGGGAAAAGATCGTTACAAATTTAGGAGCAAACAGAGACCCAAGATTTTAATCCTGAGTCTCTGCTTGTTCCGCTTGTTCTGCCGCTTCTTGCTGTGCTTTCTTTTGTCTTTCTATTTCATCTACTCGCATCACAACATATTCTGTATTTTTTAAAAGCCAATATTGTTTAAGTAGTTTTTGTGCATATTTGCGTTCATTGATCGCTTTCTTATCTGCTTTCATATATTTCTCACAAATACGAAGAACTGGTCCTGGATGAGCCAAATAACTTAAAAACAACAGCATTTCATCATATTTTAAAGGATTATGATTGAAATACGTATAAAGCCACTCAATACAGTCTTCATTTTGCTTAGGTGCTGTCCTCAAGGAACGGGACAGAAACGGAAGCAGGTCATGGCTTGCCGATCCATATCTAGCATTTTCAAAATTAGTAAAATAGCCATACCCTCTATCATCATAAAGAAAATGTTCTGGTGATATTTTCCCGTGGATAATGGCGACTCTTGCCTTTTCATCCTCTTTCGTTTCCTCATACCATTCCTTCAATTTAGTCTCTGAATAAATCAAAGCCTGCCGAATGTCATGATAATACATACAAAACATTAACTCAAACGGAGCCATATATTCTTTATTTTCACATTGCTCAATAAAACCAGCTAGAAACTCTTGTTCTTTCTCCATTTCTAATTGTGTATTCTCAAAATGCTCTTGTCGATCTTCCTTTTCAATTTTTACTTCTTTAGAACTTAAAATATGGAGCCTTGCTAGCTCTCGAAACATTTGTTGATGTTTCTTGAAATATGTTTCTCTTTCTTCATTTGGCAGCCAAGGCATTAAATAATACAATTGATTGTCATAAAGAATCGCATATCTTCCATCCACCGCTGGATATATTGGCACAATTCGATTATACCCTTTTTGATAAAGCATTCTTATATGACGTGTAAAATCAGCCCCATTATGAGGATCAATTCGTTTTAACGCAAAAGTACCTTTATTGCTATATATTTTGGCAACTTTGCCAAACTCTTCAACAAAATTCGGTTCTACTGCGTATGATTTTAAGATAGGTGAATATTTGTTTAATATATTTTTTTCATTCATATCCGCCCACACTTTCTTATCAAGTGAAAACTCCCATCCTTTTCTTATTTTCTATAGATGGTTAGCTATATAATTCGGGCATTTACCAAAGTGTCAAGATCGAATACTACCAAGCTCTTAAAATAATCTATTTTCTCTTTAACCCTTTAATCGATTTTCCCCCTCAAAAAACGATTGAACAAAGCAAAAAGAAAACAGTCAAGCAGGAAAAACCTCCTGCCTGCTCCAGTTTATTGTTCTTATTTCTCTACGAAATTTCCTGGTATATATAAAACTTGCCCTTCATAAACATCTTGATTTGCTTCCATTCTATTTTCTTTCAATAATGTATGGATATTGACATTATAACGATTACTTAACTTTTCTAATGTATCGCCTTGCTGAACAATACAAACTTTCACTTTTGTATGCTTCTCTTCTTCTTTTCTAGCAAAAAATTCTGTAAAGGTTAGAGATTTTGTTTTACTAAATAGCCCTTTTTTCTTTTTTGGTTCTTCATTAGGAGAAGATGATGATTCTTCTAATTTCTCTTCTTCCAGTAAAAGTTCTTCCTGCTTCGATTCAGATGAAGATTCTTGTTGTGGCTTTTTAAATACATCTTCTGCAGAATAGACATTTTCCTCACCTCTGAATAAAGAAACCTTCATCTCAGGTTCTGAAGAGGTAATCTCTTCTTCTCTAGTTTCCTCAGAAAAATAAGGTACTTTAGCATTTTCATTCGTACCCCAATCATCCTCTTCTTCTGGTGACTTTCTAACCTCAAGTTCGAATGGGGAATACAAATCATCGTCTTCTGCCTTCTCTTCACGCTGTTCTTCTAAAAGTGGACTGACATTTTGAAATGGACTAACAGCTATTTCAATAGGTTCTTCTATTGATTCATTTCCATTTTCATCCTCATCCACTGAACCTCGCCAAGCTAATTCTAGTTCTTCTTCTACATTCTCTTCTTCAACACTCTCTTCTTCATCACTCTCTTCTTCTTCAGAAGCAAGACCTGAAATAGTTAAATCTGCTGTCAAATTCAAACAGCTTCTTTCCGGGAAGACATAATCAAAAGTATCAATCTCAATTTCAACATCTTCAAGACTAGTGACTCTCGAAAGGGGCATGGTAATATCCACCGGAAAATGGTGTAAAAATTCACACACTCCTTCCTCTCTTTCCATTATTGAATGAATTAATTTAGGAGCCTTAAAAGCCTCCTCTTCTTCTTGTTCCCCTTCATTAAAGCGCTTGTATTCACCACTTAACTCTAAAGAGCCTTGAATGATAATATACTGATCGTTCTCTTGGATTGTTATATTGGGATCAAGTGAAATGGAAAGCAGATCCTCTACTTCCTGTCCTTTTTGAAACCAGACGGACTCTTCCAACGAAAACCGCAAAATAGACGAATTTTCTTGAGACAAAGCGACTCCTCCTCTCATTCCTTTCACGTATATATCACTATTGTCTTTAAAAACTTATGATTGTCTGTAACACTTTATGAATATTTCTTTCATTTGTTTGTCTTAACAATAGAGGAAAATAGACTATTTCCACTTGATTAATCTTATTTTTCAGAATTCATACACCAAATTGTTAAAACTAATTGCTTTTTCTAGCCCTTTTTTTAGTAAAGGTTTTATATAATAAAAGCAGATTTTACAAGTTATCAAAATTATTTAAATTGGAAATGTAGACCAATTTAGATTTTTTATCTAAAAAGGAGGATCTATTATGACTTTTCCCGTGCTAATGTATCACGAAATAAGAAAAGAAGAAGATTTTCATGCAACCGAACAGCATCCAATCGATGTAAAGCAAAATTATAAAGATTTCTTGCCTTCTCCACTTTTCATAACACTTGAAAAATTTGAACAGCAAATGGAGTATTTATTTATCAATGGTTTTCACCCTTTAACTCTAAATGAAGTAAAAGCATATTACGAAGGAGGTCCTTTACCGGAGAAATCTGTATTACTTACTTTTGATGATTGCTTTCAATCCATAAAGGAATATGCGTATCCAATTCTAAAAAAATACCAATTTCATGCAACAGCTTTTGTTGTAACAGGGTGGCTGCATGATAGTAAAAGACAATTTGAAAAAGAAAAATCTGTCTGCTTATCCATAAACGATTTAAAGGAAATGGCTGATGTTTTTGAATATGCCAACCACACTCATTGTATGCATGTCCGAACAAGTGAAACAGAAAGTTTATTAATGACATCTAGTAAAGAAGACTTTGCTAAAGACTTAGATGAATGTAATAACCATTCACTAATCGAGCATAAAAATGTATTCGCCTATCCATTTGGACTATTTAACGAATCCAATGTTTTAACTTTAAGAGAAAAAGCGTTTAAACTCGCCTTCACTTGTGAAAATGGTCACAATGATAGAAAAAATGATCCACTTTTATTAAAAAGAAATGCTATTCCCTATTTAATGGACTTAGAGACATTCAAAAAAATCATTACAAATTAGGAGAAAAAAGATGAAAAAAATAATGACGCTATCCTTATTAATCGTATTTGTTTTACTTTCTGCTGCTTGTGGAAAGACTGCTACAACCGAAACAGATAAAAACGAAAACAGCAACACAGAAAAAACATCTGGAGAAGAGCTAACCATCGGAATATTGCCGGCAGAATCGGCGATACCTATTATTTTAGCAGAGGAAAATGGATACTTTGACGAAGAAGGAATAGACGTATCCATAAAATCCTTTTCTTCGCCAACAGATCGAAATGTTGCAATTCAAGCGAATGAACTAGATGGTACAATCGCTGATGTGATGACAGCGGCAGCATTTATGGAAAATGGAATTAATATGAAGATTACTTCCGATATAAGTGAAGATTTTAAAATCCTCTCCTCTCCTAATTCAGGAATTACAGAGATGAAAGATTTAAATGGGAAAAATGTTTCGTTAGTGCCGAACTTTATCTTGGAATATATTATGGATGATTTCGCAGCTAAAGAAGACTTCACCTATAATATCGTGGAAATCCCTTCTTTTTCTGGTCGTGCAGAAGCGCTGATGGCAGACAAAGTAGATGGAGTTGTATTTACAGAACCACAGGCTAGTATGCTAGTTAGCCAGGGAGCTCACCTTTTAGGTAGCTCAACAGATGCAGGAATTAAAGGAGGGACGATTCTTTTTTCAGATGAAATGATTTCAACCAAATCAGCGGACATCAAAGCTTTTTATAAAGCGTATAATCAAGCAATTGACTATATGAATAATACGAAGGCGGAAGAATATGGAGATATATTAACTAAATATCAATTCCCAGATGCAATGAGCAACTATTTATCAACAAAAGATAGCTTTCCTTATGCAAGTATAGTTTCAAAAGATACCTTTGATTCGATTGTTCAGTGGACGAAAGATAAAGGGCAAATTACGAAAAACTATTCTTATGAAGATTTAACAGACTTCACATTGTTACCGAATTAAACCAAAAAGAGGCTGGGACAAAACTAAATAACTAATCTTTAAAGACGAGCAATCTTTAATTTAGCTTTTATATAAAGCTACTTTCTCATGATGGTTATCTATGTTTTTAAATATAGCTAAGTATAAAAACTAAGTCGTTCCATTACGCTACAGACGCACGATGCGCCGGGGAGGACGCTCCATTTCACTTCGTTTTTAAACCTTTATCTAAAAAAAACGAACGTTTATGCAATTTAATTACATAAACGTTCATTTTTGTTTTCGGTTGAAATGCTTATGTCCAAGCCTCTTTATTTATGATTCCAAGGGGTAACTTTTAACTCCAATTTATCTAATATGATAAATAACAATAAACCGATACATCCTAAGGTGACGATCCCTGCAAACATTTCTTCATAATTCATTTTCGTCCATGCACTGATTATATAATAGCCAATTCCATAAGTTGTTGCATAGTTTTCTGCAAAAAATAATGTTGCTAAACTAATGCCAATACTAATTCTTATCCCTGTAAATATGGAGGGAAGTATGCTCGGGAAAATTAAGTAGATTAATTGCTGGTAAATTGGTGACCGAAAGCCGTGCATCACTTTATAATAACTTGCTGGAATTTGTAATACACCATCTCTAACCGATAAAATGATTTGAAAAACAATAATCCAAATAATTAGGGTAATTTTAGATTGGTTTCCCAGCCCATACAAAATCATAAATACAGGTAAAAATGCTACTTTGGGTATTGGATATATATAATATAGAAAAGGTGATAACAAGGTATTAATCTTCTTATTTTTGCCTAAAATAAACCCCAATGGAATTCCTATTAACAAAGAAATAAAAAGAGCAATGGTAATTCTCAGTAAGCTCGCTCCTGCATGCAGAAGCAACATCCATTTTTCGTTCCATATATAAGTAACTGTTAAAATGGGTGATGGGATGGTATGTGACTGTACTAAAAAATAGACAATATACCAAAATAGAGTGACACTTATAAAGCCTACGATTAGTTGATTTCTAAAGACTTTCCGAATGATTTTCTTCATTATTATACCGCCGCTAATTTTCTTCGAACTTCAATACAAGCTTTATAAAAAGACAAATTTTCTTTCGCTTTTTCTACCCCGAATAGCGGATTATAAATAGTCTCGATGTCTCCATTATCTTTTAGCAATAGAATATACTCACCAAGAAGTACTGCTTCTTCTATATTATGAGTTACAAAAAGTAATGTCGTTTGTCTTTTTTTAATCTGCACATATATTAGCTGTTGAATTTGTTCTTTTGTCAGTTCATCTAATGTAGAAGTCGGCTCATCCATTAACAACAACTCAGGCTCATTAATTAATGTTCTTGCTAATGCTACCCTTTGCTTTTGTCCACCACTTAACTCTGCCGGATATTTATGCTCCATTCCACTTAATCCAACTTCTCTTATTAGTGCTGTTACTCTTTCTTTGATTTCCTGTTTCGTTTTCCGTTTATCTAATTTCAACGGCATCGAAACTGCATCGCGAACTTTTAGCCAAGGAAAAAGACCTAAGTCCTGAAACATAAAACCAATATCCTTGCTAGGTTGCTGAATTCGGTTTCCTTCGATTAACACTTCTCCTTCAGTTGGGATCAGGAAACCTGCTAAAAGGTGGAGAAGTGTACTTTTTCCAACGCCTGACTTACCGATTAATGCATATGATTTACTCTTTTCTAGAGTTAAATTTAGCTTTTTTAAGATTGTATTATTTTCATAAGTAAAACTAACGTGCTGCATCTTTACAAATGAATCCATGAAACATCCCTTCTTATCGCTTATTACTAGTTGCATCATATCATATTAGTCACCTTCATACAGTGGCAAAAAATCGACAGTTCTAGATAATTCGGGGTAAATAAGAAAATGTCTTTTGCTTAATTAATTTCTACATAAAAAAAAATGAAAGAAACTGGGCACTTAAGTATTCCAACCAAATATAAACCCAAACAATTTTACGGAGATGTTAAAAACATTCGTATAATTGTTTGGGTTTTTAAATTTTTTAAAATAGACGGTTTTTGCTTATCACCCGCAACCTAAATACATTTCGCTTTCCATAGGATGGGGCAATCGGCAAGCCTCCCCGACGCATCGTGGGTCTGTAGCGCAATAGAACGACTTAGTTTTTACACGTCCATTTTGTCCTAGACTCTTTTTTTAAAAACAATAATCTTCTAAAACAAACTCGTTTTTAAGCTTTCAATGTAGAAAAGGCATGTTTAGCTGCATGAATGGTTTGCTCAATATCATCATCCGTTAATGCAGTTGACAAGAACATCCCTTCAAATTGAGACGGTGGTAGAAAGATGCCTTGTTCTAACATGCTATTATAAAAGCTAGCAAAGTAATCAAGATTGGATGTTTTAGCACTTTCATAATCTTTTACATCTTCATTGGTAAAAAAGAACCCAATCATAGATCCCGCGCGATTTACTGTAAACGGAATTTCATATTTCGCAGCAGCTTCTTTTAAGCCTTCTTCCAAACGATCTGCTTTTCGGATAAATTCTGTATACGTTTCTTTCGTTAATTGAGATAATGTTTCAAACCCTGCTGTCATAGCAAGTGGGTTACCCGATAAGGTGCCTGCTTGATAAATAGGACCGCTTGGGGCAATTTGATTCATAATTTCTGCTTTTCCGCCATATGCACCAACTGGTAATCCTCCGCCAATTACTTTACCTAAACAAGTAATGTCAGGTTTAATGCCAAAATAACCTTGTGCACAACCATAATCCACGCGGAAACCTGTCATTACTTCATCAAAAATAAGTAAAGCGCCATATTCTGTTGTAACATCACGCAAGCCTTGTAAAAAGCCTGGTTTCGGTGGAACAACACCCATATTTCCTGCAACTGGCTCAGCAATAATGCCTGCAATATCTTCTCCATATGTAGAGAATGCATATTTAACACTTTCTAAATCATTATAAGCAACGGTAATGGTATTCGCAGCAATGCTTTCTGGAACTCCAGGGCTATCTGGTAAACCTAGTGTTGCTACACCTGAACCTGCTTTAATAAGCAAGGAATCCCCATGTCCGTGATAACATCCTTCAAATTTAAGAATTTTATTTCTGCCGGTATAGCCTCTAGCTAAACGAATAGCACTCATTGTAGCTTCTGTACCAGAAGACACCATGCGAACGATTTCGATGCTAGGAACACGTTCTTTCACAAGAGCAGCAAGTTTGTTTTCAATTAAAGTTGGCGCCCCAAAGCTAGTACCTTTTTCAGCAACCTTCTTAATTCCCTCTACTACTTGATCGTCAGCATGCCCTAAAATAAGAGGTCCCCATGATAATACATAATCAATGTATTCATTGCCATCAATATCATAAATTTTAGAGCCTTTCCCAGAATCCATGAATACTGGATTTCTTTTAACCGATTTAAAAGCACGAACGGGGCTATTTACACCACCTGGCATTAATTCTACTGCTTCTTTATATGCCGCTTCTGATTTTTGATAGGAACGCATTATGACTTCCTCCCTTATTGTTCTTTTAGCATACGTGCTACATCTTTAGCAAAATAAGTAATAATTAAATCTGCCCCAGCACGTTTCATGCTAATCATCGTTTCCATAATTATTCTTTCTTCGTCAATCCAGCCATTTTGTGCTGCCGCTTTAACCATGCTATATTCACCACTAACATTATAGGTAACAATTGGCAAATCCCATTCATTTTTCATGTCTCGAACAATATCAAGATATGGAAGACCTGGCTTTACAATAAGAAAATCTGCGCCTTCTGCAACATCACTTTCCGCTTCTCTAAATGCTTCAAGACGATTAGCAGGATCCATCTGATATGCTTTACGATCTCCAAATTGAGGTGTACTATCAGCTGCTTCTCGGAACGGCCCATAAAATGCTGATGCGTATTTGACACCATAACTCATAATAGGAATATCCAAAAATCCGGCTTCATCCAACCCTTTTCGAATTGCTGCTACAAAACCATCCATCATATTAGAAGGTGCAATAATATCTGCTCCAGCAGCAGCTTGGCTAATTGCTGCTTTCACAAGCAATTCTAGAGACTCATCATTTAATACTCTTCCTGCTTCAATTACGCCACAATGTCCATGGCTCGTATATTCACATAAGCAAGTGTCAGCAATAACAATCATTTCAGGATAGTTCGCTTTGATGTACTTAATTCCTTCTTGAACAATACCATGATCATGAAAGGCTTGTGTTCCACATTCATCTTTTTCCTTTGGAATTCCGAATAATAACACAGATTTGATTCCAAGCGCCTGTACTTCATCCATTTCTTCTTTTAAACGGTCAATCGAAAACTGATAAATGCCAGGCATTGAAGAAATCTCACTCTTCACATTTTCTTCTTCTGTTATAAATATCGGATAAATTAAATCATCGATATGTACATATGTCTCTCTAACTAATGCTCTCATATTAGCAGATTGTCTTAATCTGCGATGACGTTTGAATTCAACCATTTTTTCTTGCCTCCAACTTAATTTGTTAAATACTGCACTAAATGTTCTAGAACGCTATCTGTTGTATAAGGCTCCGCTGTTATTGTTACAGGTAAACCATAGGATTCCAATGTTTCTGTCGTAATCGGTCCAATGCTAATAACAATACAACTTTCCAAATTATTCATTAACTGATATTTTTTTATCACTTGCATAAAATGTTGTGCGGTGGAAGAACTGGTAAAAAGCAATATCTCTAAATCATTCTTCTTTACCTCTTCCACAAGCAGTTCTTCACTCTCTTTCGGAAAATACGTTTCATACAATATGGCTTCATCCACTTGCAAACCGTCTTTCCTTAATGCTTCTGCTAGAAATTCTCTCGATTTATTTCCTTTTACTATTAAGATCCGCTGATTCTTTTCGGTAATGGCAACAAACTCTTTTGCAAACTGTTCTGCAACAAATTGTGACGGAATGAAATCAGCTTGATATCCATGTTCAGAAACAGCTGCTGTCGTCTTTTCGCCAATGACAGCAATTTTAGAGACAACTGTTAATTCTACTCTGTTTATCTCTTTAAAAAATGCCTCTACACCGTTACGACTTGTAAAAACAAGCCAATCATATGCTTGGCATTTTAATGAAACAATCACTTCTTCAGGAAGAGGTTTTTCTCGAAAAGCGATAAGTGGCACTTCAACTGGAATTCCACCTAAATCGTTAATCCGCTTTGATAATACACTTGCTTGTTTTTTAGAGCGGGGAACGAGAATTTTTTTTCCTAGAAGGGATTTAGCCATCTATTATATTCTCCTCTTTTAATCGATCAATTAATGCTTTTGCACCTTTTTCTGTTAAAATGGCAGCTGCTTGTTCCCCTACCTCTACAGGGTTTTTCCCTGTAACTTCTTCCTTATAAATTTGTTTCCCATCAGGTGAAATGACTAATGCTGTTAATGCCACATCATCATCCTTAACTTGTGCAAAGCCAGCTATTGGCACTTGGCATCCGCCTTCCATACGTTGCAAAAATGCTCTTTCCGCATAAACAGTGCGAGTCGTCTCCTGGTTTGACAACTTGCTTAAAAGCTCTAGCACTTCTTTATCATCTTCGCGACATTCAATAGCAAGTGCACCTTGCCCCACTGCAGGCAAACATACTTCCGGCTCTAAAAACTCCGTTACTACATCGCTTGTCCATCCCATTCTTGCTAATCCAGCAGCGGCTAATATGATTGCATCATATTCTTCTGTGTCTAGCTTGCTAAGACGAGTATCGATATTTCCGCGAATCCATTTGATTTCAAGGTCAGGTCTAACAGCAAGTAATTGTGCACCTCTACGCAAACTGCTTGTCCCAATGATTGCACCTTCTCTTAGCTCCTTTAGAGGAATATGGTTCTTACTTATTAAAGCATCACGATAATCCTCACGCTCTGGAATACACCCAATTGTTAGCCCTTTTGGAAGGATTGCAGGCATATCTTTCATACTGTGTACAGCAATATCAATTCCCTTATCAAGCATACTTTGCTCTATTTCTTTAACAAATAGCCCTTTTCCCCCAACTTTAGATAAAGTGACATCAAGAACAACATCTCCCTTTGTCACAACTTCCTTTACTTCAAAGTCAAAAGAAGAATCTAATTTTTTCAGCTGATTAATTACCCAATTCGTTTGAGTAATGGCTAGCTTACTTTTCCTTGATCCAACAATTATTTTGCGCATTAACAGTACCTCCAACATTCATTCCTTTATGTACTTTCCATTTAATAATGAAAAGTTGAAAAATTGCCTACTAAAAAGAAGTTAATAAGCATAATAAAAAAACTGGCAATATTTAAGAGGGCAACATTTTTCCCCCTTAACTTTTTTGAAACACGTAAATACAAAAAACTGCTATAGACTAATAGCACAATGAACGAGCTGATAATTTTCGGATCATACCAAAGAAAGTCTGGTCTTTGGATAATAGCCCATTGAACACCAAGAATTAAGCCAATTAGTAACAATGGTACACCAAAGACGCTTAATAGGTAAGATATATGTTCTAATTTGGCCAAATCTGCAATCCTCATTACTCGTTTTCCCCATTTTTTCTGTTTTAGTAAATCATATTGAATACAATAGAGGACAGAAAAAATAAATGAAATTGTAAACATCCCATACGCTAAAATAGCCGCTGTTACATGTATGAACAACAACTCCGATACAACCTGCTCTGCATGTGTAAGAGCAGAATCACGTGCAGGAGCAAATGTATGTATTGCCATAATAACAAATCCAAGGACATTCGTAAAAAAAACGATAAAATCAATTTTCAACCATTTATTAATTACTAAAGAAAAGGTTACCAATACCCATGAATAAAAGTAAAGCCCTTCCATGATAGTTAAGATTGGGAATCTATTCATCTCCACTATATAAATACTTAAAAAAGACGATTGCAAAATCCAGACAAATAAAAGTAACCAGAAAGCTACTCGATTTGCTCTCTGGTTATTATGCAGAAAATCAAAAAAATACAATAGCACAGATAAAGCATAAAGAATAATCATGAATTCATGAAGTCTAGTCATAAAAATATCCTGCATCGACATTCCCCTTCAAACATAAAAGATCCTACTAATACCCCAAGTCTTCTATATCTTAATATAGGCTTATTTCTTAATCCTCCACTATATTTTAACCGATGAAAAGAAAAGTGAAACGACCATCCGCAGAGATTTTTTTACAGGATAGCAATTTAAAAAGAAAACTTTCCGTTTAATAGAGTAAAAGCATTCATTCGTTATATTTATCACACTTGAATGGACGGCTGAGTGATTGGAGAAAATGCTTCTTTCTCGTCTTCCTTTACGACATTATTCGATTCTTTTTGTGTATCGGCTTCTAAATTGAAGATTTTCATAAATAGCTGCATCGATTGGTCAGCATCTGGAAGTGCCGCAAGTTCCTTCGCTTGAAGAATCGGATCCTTTAACATTTGATTCACAATACTTTTCGTATGCTTATTTAAAATCTTTCTCTCTCTTTCACTTAAATGAGGGAGCTTTCTTTCTAGGCTTTTCATTGTTTCACTTTGAATAGCTAGGGCCTTTTCCCGAAGTGCAGAAATGACTGGCACGACGCCTAATAAATGAAGCCATTGATTAAATTCAATAATTTCCGCTTCTATCATAATCAATATCTTTTCTGCTTCTTTTTGGCGTTCTTGGAGGTTTGCTTCTACAATTCCTTCTAAATCGTCAATATCATAAAGAAATACACTTTCTAATTCAGCTATTTCAGGATCTAAGTCACGTGGGACCGCAATATCCACCATAAACAACGGATTACCTTTGCGGATTTTTTCAACTGCCTTCATCAATGCCTTTGTGATAACGAATGTGTTAGACCCAGTTGAACTAATGACAATATCTGCATCAATTAATGCACATTGCAGCTCATTCATCGGTTTTGCTTGCCCTTCAAAACGATCTGCAAGTGTTTCCGCTTTTTCAAATGTGCGATTTATCACAGTTACATTTTTAGCACCGTTGCTATACAAATTCTGAATAGCAAGCTCGCCCATCTTTCCTGCACCTAAAATGAGAACATTCTTATTTTGCAAGGTACCAAATATTTTTTTTGCCAATTCTACTGCTGCATAGCTTACAGACACAGCGTTTGCGCCAATCTCTGTCTCTGTGTGTGCTTTCTTTGCAAAAGTAATAGCCTGTTTAAATAACTGGTTAAACACTGAACCAGTAGATTTAATGGATTGTGCTGTCAAGAAGCTTGTGCGAATTTGGCCAAGAATCTGTGTTTCTCCGACAACCATTGAATTTAAACCACAAATAACTTGGAATAAATGATTTAAAGCTCCATCTTGTTCATACACAAATAAATAAGGAACAAACTCATCTTGTTCCAACTGAAACCATTCTGCTAAAAATTGCTTTATATAATATCGACCAGTGTGAAGCTGATCAACTACTGCATATATTTCCGTGCGATTACATGTTGAAATAATAATATTTTCTAATATACTTTTTTTATTTTGTAATTGATTCATAGCTTCCCCTATTTGCTCTGAATCAAATGTTAAACGTTCACGAATTTCTACTGGGGCCGTTTTATAATTTAGTCCGACAGCTACTATATGCATTTTACCTAATGACACCCCCAAAAAGTTGTTCTTACCTTGTTAATCATAAAGAACATTTTAAAAACCATGTATATAAATAGATTAGATTATAATAATTATTAACACGTAGTTATTATAACAAAATCACTTCAAAAATGGGAAACATTTTGCCCTATAAATGTGAACAAATTGTGAATTCGTATGGTAAGATATAGTATTAATAACAGTAAAAGAATTATACTTACGTTATTTACTAGTAATAGTTTATACTTCTTTTATAAAATTATCGTTGTAATCTTAGTTTTTTTGTTAAATATAGTACTTTACTCATTGTACAGTAACAAAAATCTTCTATGTATTCAAGCTGAGTTTTTTGGAAGTGGAGGAAATAATGAAAACACAAAAATGGTTCTCCGGTATCGTATTAATTGGTTTTGGATTTTATTTTATCTTAAAAGAATTTAATATTACCATTCTACCCAATCTATATACATGGCCAACCCTGTTAATTATTATTGGGATTGCCTTTCTTTTTCAAGGCTATAGTGGGAAGGATTACGCTGTCATTTTACCAGGTGTGATTTTAACTGGCTTTGGCTTACACTTTCACTTAGTGAATAAGCTTGCAATCTGGCCAGATCACACAGGTACATTTATTTTAATTATTGCTCTTGGCTTTATTCTTCAAAATCAGAAAATGGGGCAGGGAATGTTAAATGGTCTTCTATTTCTCTTGTTAGCTGTTCTTTTGCTTTTTTATCAAGAAATTCTCGGCTCGTTAACATTCTTAAAGATTAGTCCACATACTTTAAATAACTTGATACCCATTCTATTCATCATCGTTGGGGGATATTATTTAGTATCGAAAAAGAGGAAATAAAAGTGTTATACATAATACAAAATGGCTACGGTCATGATTGTAGCCAGAAAGTTAAATCTATACATCTATACTAAAATAAAAAATCGACTCACTTTTCAACTAGTTATGCTAGCTGATGTGAGTCGATTTTTTATTTATTTGCTAAATGTTCTAGCAGAGACCAAACTTTATCTTTTCCTTCTCCCGTTTCGGATGAGAATAGGATTAAGTAATCATCTGCACTAAGCCCTAATGTTTCTTTTGTTATTTTTAAATGTTTTTGCCATTGTGATTTTGATATTTTATCTGCTTTTGTAGCAATTACGACACATGGTATTCCATAATGCTTCAAGAAGTCATACATTAAAATATCATCAGCAGTTGGCGGATGGCGAAGATCTGTAATTAAAACAACTGCTTTTAACTGCTCTCTTGAGGTAAAATACGTTTCAAGCATTTTTCCCCAAGCTTCTCTTTCTTTCTTAGAAACTTTTGCATAACCATAACCAGGTACATCAACAAAGTGCAGGATTTCATTGATTAAATAAAAATTCAATGTTTGTGTTTTTCCCGGTTTGGACGAAATGCGAGCTAACGCTTTTCGTCCAAGCATACGATTAATAAAGGATGATTTCCCCACATTCGATCTTCCAGCTAAAGCAAACTCTGGTAGATTTCCTTCTGGATATTGATTGGGTTTTACGGCACTAATTACTATTTCTGCTTGATTAACTTTCAAAGATTTACACTTCCGTTCAACGCGTGTTTTAATACTTCATCTACATGTGAAACTAAAATAAAGTCTAGTTCTTCTCTTACACTCTCAGGAACATCGTCGATATCCTTAGCATTATCTTTTGGTATGATAATGGTCTTTAAACCGGCACGGTGAGCACCAAGGGATTTTTCCTTTAATCCTCCAATTGGCAGAACTCGTCCTCTGAGCGTTACCTCTCCTGTCATCCCTACTTCTTTCTTGATAGGTTTGCCAGAAAGAGCAGAAACAAGAGCAGTTACCATTGTAATCCCTGCAGATGGTCCATCCTTTGGTACTGCACCTTCTGGGACATGGATATGAATATCATATTTCTCATGGAAATTCGCATCAATTCCTAGCTCTTCTGATTTAGAACGAATATAGCTAAATGCAGCTTGAGCAGATTCCTTCATTACATCACCTAATTTTCCGGTCAAAACTAATTTACCTTTTCCCGGAGCCAAAGATACTTCAATTTGCAAAGTATCTCCCCCAACTGTCGTATAAGCAAGGCCAGTTGCAACACCAACTTGATCTACTTCTTCCGCCTGACCATAATGGAAAATAGGCTTACCAAGGAAATCTTCAATATTTTTAGCAGTTATCACTACTTTTTTCTTTTCACCTGTAACAATCATTCTTGCCGTTTTGCGGCAAATGGTTGCAAGTTGTCTTTCTAAAGTACGGACTCCTGCTTCTCTTGTATATAAACGGACAATTTTTTGGATGCCATCTTCTCTAATTTGAAGCTGAGATTTAGATAATCCATGGTCTTTAATTTGTTTAGGCAATAGATGATCTTTCGCGATATGAATTTTCTCGATTTCTGTATATCCAGCAATTGAGATAATTTCCATTCTATCACGCAATGGCCCAGGTATGGTAGCTAAATTATTGGCTGTAGCAATAAACATAACCTTCGATAAATCATATGTTTCTTCAATATAATGATCGCTAAAATTATGGTTTTGCTCAGGATCAAGTACCTCAAGCATAGCAGAGGAAGGATCTCCACGGAAATCATTGGACATTTTATCGATTTCATCTAATAAAAATACTGGATTAATCGTCTCTGCTTTTTTCATTCCTTGAATGATTCTTCCTGGCATTGCTCCAACATAAGTTCGTCTATGTCCTCTTATTTCCGATTCATCACGCACTCCACCTAAAGAGATGCGAACAAAATTACGGTTTAAAGAGCGTGCTATAGAACGCGCAAGACTCGTTTTCCCGACTCCAGGAGGTCCAGCTAGACAAAGAATAGGGCCCTTTAAAGAGTTTGTAAGCTTTTGTACGGCTAAATACTCTAATACCCTTTCTTTTACCTTTTCAAGTCCATGATGGTCGTCATTCAAGATTTTTTCCGCTTTAATTAGATTCAAATCATCTTCTGTTGCATTCGTCCACGGTAACGCTAATAGCCAATCGATATAATTGCGGATGACAGAGCTTTCTGCAGAGGTGGAAGGAATTTTTTCATACCGATCTAATTCCTTTAAAGCAGTTGCTTTTACATGATCGGGCATTCCTGATTCCTCAATTTTTTCAAGCAGTGTGCTTACTTCACCACTTTTTCCATCTTTATCGCCTAGCTCTTTTTGAATAGCTTTCATTTGTTCCCGTAAATAGTATTCCTTTTGTGTTCTTTCCATGGATTTCTTTACACGTTGACCGATTTTCTTCTCTAAATTTAAAACTTCTTTTTCGTTTTGAATGATATCAATCACATAATTCATTCTTTGCTTATTGTTTAGCATTTCTAAAATCTGTTGTTTTTCTTTTAATTTAATGGGTAAATGAGAAGCAATAATATCAGCCATTCTACCTGGCTCTTCCATATCGGAAACTGTTGCATATGTTTCATGGGATATTTTTTTAGAAATTTTTATGTATTGCTCAAAATACTGCAGCATTGTTCTCATTAATGCTTCATCTTCTACATCTTTTGAAGTTTCTTCTTCGTAAAGGTGCAGACTTGCTGCAAAATATCCATCTTCCTCCATTAATTCTTCCAGCTCTGCTCTTTGTACCCCTTCAACAAGGACTCTTATTGTTCCATTTGGTAACTTTAACATTTGTTTTACTTTTGTTAATGTTCCAATTTTATATAAATCCTCTTCTTCGGGTTCGTCTATATCCATATCTTTTTGCATTGTTAGAAAAATTAAATGGTCTTCTACCATTGCTTTTTCGAGAGCTTGAACAGATTTATCACGACCTACATCTAAATGAAGTACCATCGTTGGATAAACCAGTAATCCTCGAAGCGGCAGGAGGGGGACTATTGTTTTTTTATTTTCCTCCATGACGTTGCACCTCCAGCTTAAAAAATCCCTTACTTTTAGCGCCTAATCGCACTATTTCTATCGATATAGGCATCCCTTGCATTCTAATGCTTTGTACAATTCTATCTCATTTATGAAAATGTGTCTATTAACTAGAGTTATTAGACAGTCCGAAAAAATAGAACTAATTTTTCGATTCCCCTTTTCTACTCTTCTTAATCTGTATTTTGTTTACTTAGATAGAATTTCACGAGGAGAAATAACTTTTAAAAGACATTATCCAAATAATGCATAGATCCATTTAAAATAAGCCTTCTCTAATAAAGTGGCTTATTTAGGTGGTTTCCATTCAAAAAAGAAAAATATCAACACCTATTCTCCTCTTTTTCATTATATAATAATCTTTTCATTTATTAAAATATAGGTTATATCTACAGGTTTTCTTTTATTATCTTCCCCCCATACATACGGCTTCACAAAAAACTGCCGACCAACTCTCTCTTAACTGAATTAGCCGACAGTGAAAATGCTTTTACCGAAAGCATTTTTTATGTAATATAAGGAATTAAATACTTTCTTTCTTTGTCCATGCAATTGTAGACGCTGGAATTGCTTCTTCCTTCCATTCTTCCTTAAGTAATGCATGCTCGATAACTTCATTAAGTGATTGAACCGGAACAATGGTAATGTCCTTTATTTCCTCCAATATAGCCTGCATATTCTCTTGTGGAATAATAACTTTTTGAACGCCTGCAGCTTTAGCTGCTTTCACTTTCGCTACTACTCCTCCAATCGGTTTTACTTTTCCATGAATACTAATTTCCCCTGTCATTGCTACTTTTCGATCTACCGGTTGCTTGTAAATAGCAGAATAAATACCAGTTGCCATAGAAATACCTGCTGACGGTCCATCAATCGGTATACCACCTGGAAAATTGACATGGATGTCAAATTGGTCTGCTGGAACGTCCATTGATCGTAAAACCGTAATAACATTTTCTATTGAACCCTTTGCCATGCTTTTTCTTCGAATCGATTTACCTTGTCCTCCAATACTCTCTTCTTCCACAATACCGGTAATATTGATGCTTCCCTTCCCATCTTTTGCCGGAATAACAGTTACCTCAATCTCTAATAAAGCTCCAATATTGGATCCATAAACCGCAAGCCCGTTAACTGCTCCAATAGTAGAATGTTTATTAATTTTTCTTTCCATTCTAGGAGAAAGCTGACTTGAATTAATAACCCATTCTACCTCATCATCCTTAATAAAGCTCCGCTCCTCACCTATCGCAAGGCCAGCGGAAATCTGAACCATATTAACTGCTTCTCTTCCGTTTCTTGCATACTCTGAAAGGGTATCGAGAGCTTTCTCACTTATGGACATATTCACTTTATCTGCAGCTTTTTTGCCAATTTTTATAACTTCTTCTTTTGTTAATTCTCTAAAGAATACTTCCATACATCTTGAACGAATTGCTGGAGGAATTTCGTTTGGTGTTCGAGTTGTTGCTCCAATTAGTCGAAAATCTGCAGGCAATCCATTTTTAAATATATCATGTATATGGGAAGGAATTTGTGTATTCTCTTCATTGTAATAAGCACTTTCTAAATAAACTTTTCGGTCTTCTAACACTTTTAAAAGCTTATTCATTTGTGTTGGATGTAGTTCTCCAATCTCATCAATAAATAAAACTCCACCATGAGCGTTAGTAACTGCTCCTTGCTTCGGCTGTGGGATACCAGCTTGTCCCATCGCTCCAGCCCCTTGATAAATCGGATCATGAACTGATCCAATCAACGGATCTGCAATACCCCTCTCATCAAATCTAGCTGTTGTAGCATCTAATTCCACAAACACAGAGTTTGGCTTAAAGGGTGACTTCTGGTTCTTCTTTGCTTCTTCTAATACCAGTCTTGCTGCCGCTGTTTTACCGACCCCTGGAGGTCCATAAATAATAACATGCTGTGGATTTGGACCACAGAGTGCTGCTCTTAATGATTTAATGCCATCTTCCTGTCCTACAATATCAGCAAAGCTTGTTGGACGTACTTTTTCAGAAAGCGGCTCTGTTAAGGATATGGCACGCATCTTTCTTAGCTGATCCATTTCTTTTTTTGATTCACGGTCAATCGAAACCTTTTGTGTTCTCTGACTCTTTAATAAGTTCCAGAAATAAAGTCCGATAATAATCCCGAAGAATAATTGTACAAATAAAGCGATCTCCGCCCAATTCATAAATAATACCTCCTATAATCATGTTGTTTTAGAACCTCACATATGTATGTCCCTTAAAAAATCTACAGATAGGGGCAAATCTTTCATTCACTCTTTTGAGTAGGTTCTTCGGTAAGCATGCGTGTATGTTCCTTTACTCTTTACATAAGAAGTGAGATAGCATGTCAATTCCGACATTTTTACCAATTAAGGATTATTGATTTACTATCTTAATGAATTATACAAAGATTGATGAAATGCTCATTTCCAATAAGCGTAGACACCAATGAAAGACCACATACCTAATAGTGCCTTGTCTTTAAAAAATAGTATCTCCTTCCCTTTGTTGGAATAAACAAGTTTTCATGGAAAAAATATGTGGAGTATGTAGAAATTTAAAGTGGAACTTCCAACAGTGGTGGTTTTCCTTCTTAGTAGTTGACACAAGAGTACCTTATGGACAAGTATATTCACTATCTTCCTTGCGTTCTCATTAGCAGAGAGTGAAAGTCTACTGTCCAGTGCGATAAAAAAGGGGTTCTCTCCTATTGTTGTTGATGGGGAATAAAATCACATAAAAAAAAAGAGAATCAATGGTGGTTTACACCAAATGATTCTCTTTTATAACTGTTGTTATGCAGATGTTTTTGTTTCTTTCTCCACTACTGTTCCATCTTCTAAAACAAGTTTTGGAGATGCATTTTCCGTTACTGTTTCTTTTGTAATAATACATTTGACAATGTCGTCTCTTGAAGGTAAGTCAAACATTATATCTAACAAAATACCTTCAATAATAGATCTTAATCCACGTGCCCCTGTTTTTCTTTCAATTGCCTTCTTAGCAATTTCCTTTAGAGCTTCTGGTTCAAATTCTAATTCGACATCATCTAATTCCAGCATTTTCTTAAATTGCTTTACTAAAGCATTTTTTGGTTTCGTTAAAATCTCAATTAATGCCTCTTCGTCTAATTGTCCAAGACTTGCAATAACTGGAAGACGTCCAATGAATTCTGGAATTAACCCGAAGCGTAATAAATCTTCTGGTAATACTTTCGCAAGTAAATCTTTATCTTCCACTTCTGCCTTTTTACCATCTGAACCAAAACCAATTACTTTCTGACCTAAACGTCTTTTAATAATCGGTTCGATACCATCAAATGCACCACCACAAATAAATAGGATATTCGTTGTGTCAATTTGAATGAATTCTTGATGAGGGTGCTTTCTGCCACCTTGAGGCGGAACACTAGCTACAGTACCTTCTAGAATTTTTAATAATGCTTGTTGAACACCTTCACCAGAGACGTCTCTTGTAATGGAAGGATTTTCTGATTTTCGTGCAACTTTATCAATTTCATCAATATAAATAATACCTTTTTCTGCTTTTTCTACATCATAATCTGCAGATTGGATTAATTTCAAGAGAATATTTTCTACATCTTCCCCAACATATCCAGCTTCTGTTAGACTTGTTGCATCTGCAATAGCAAATGGTACATTTAATATTCTTGCTAATGTTTGTGCAAGAAGTGTTTTACCACTACCAGTTGGCCCAATTAACGCAATATTACTTTTTGATAATTCCACATCATCAATTTTACTATTTGAATTAATGCGCTTGTAATGATTATACACTGCAACAGAAAGAGCCTTTTTCGCTTGATCCTGTCCAATGACATATTCATTAAGGATATCGCGAATTTCTGCTGGTTTCGGTACATCTTTAAATTCTACTTCTTCTTCTGTACCTAATTCTTCTTCCACGATTTCTGTACATAGCTCTATACATTCATCACAAATGTATACACCTGGACCAGCAACTAATTTACGAACTTGATCCTGTGTCTTTCCGCAGAATGAACACTTTAACTGGCCTTTTTCGTCATTAAATTTAAACATGCCTTCACCCCTTAATACTTCTTTTTGTATATTTTTACCGTTACGGAATATTATTGGTTTGAAACAAAACTTACTTTTTTCAACAGTTATGTATTGAATTGTATCACATGATGGTAATGTACAGGAAATAATTCAGCTTGGGTAATCAGCCCTAATCATCCAATAACGGTAAAATGTATGTACTTTCTTAAGCATAACCAGATTTCGCTTCTTTAAATCTGGAAATATTATCTCTTGATTTGTCTGTATATTCCTGTACGGTAGAGTAACTTATATTATAGTTACCCATATTATATGTTATTTAACACTAATATAAAACTAAGGCACGAAATAGTCGCGCCTTAGTTTTTTTTCTTACTTCTATTATGCAACAGTTTTGCTGTTTTCTACAAGGAAATCGATTGCTTTTCTCATTTTAATGTCCATTTGTAAGTTTTCTACACCGCCAAGTGCTTGTTTAATAGCATCTACTGGCATATTGTACATTTGAGACATATTTTCAAGTTCAGCATTTACTTCTTCTTCTGTTACTTCAATATTTTCTGCTGCAACAATTGCTTCAAGAGTTAAGTTAGAACGAACACGTTTTCCAGCGTCTTCTTGCATTTGCTCTTTTAAAGCAGCTTCATCTTGTCCAGAGAATTGGAAGTATAATTCAAGGTTCATACCTTGCATTTGAAGACGTTGTTCGAATTCATTCATCATGCGATCAATTTCTGTATCGATCATTGCAGAAGGGATATCCATTGTTGCATTCTCAGAAGCTTTTTCTACAACCGTATCACGTACTGTATGTTCCGCTTGATGTTTCTTATCATTTTCTAGACGAGTTTTAATTTTTTCTTTTAATTCAGCTAATGTTTCAGCTTCTTCATCTACGTCTTTTGCAAATTCATCATCTAATTCAGGAAGTTCTTTTCCTTTGATCTCATGAATTGTTACTTTAAATGTAGCAGGCTTTCCAGCTAAATCTTCAGCATGGTATTCTTCTGGGAATGTAACTTCTACTTCTGTCGTTTCGCCAGTAGCAACTCCTACTAATTTTTCTTCAAATCCAGGAATAAATTGACCTGAACCAAGTTCTAATGAGAAGTTCTCAGCAGTTCCGCCTTCGAATGCAACTCCATCTTGGAATCCTTCGAAGTCCATAACAACTGTATCGCCTAATTCAGCAGTACCTTCTTCTTTTACTACTAACTCAGCTTGTTTTTCTTGCAATGCTTTAATTTCAGCTTCAACTTCTTCATCTGTAACAGTTGTTTCAACAGCAGGTACTTCTAACCCTTTGTACTCACCTAATGTTACTTCAGGCTTCACTGTAACAGTTGCTTTGAAAATTAATGCTTTTCCTTTTTCGATTTGTTCTACATCGATTTCTGGACGATCCACTGGCTCAATTCCAGTTTCTTCAATTGCATTTGCATAAGCTTCTGGTAAAAGAATATCAATTGCATCTTGGTATAAAGATTCAACACCAAAACGTTGTTCGAACATTCCACGTGGAATTCTACCTTTACGGAATCCAGGAATATTTACTTGCTTAACTACTTTTTTAAATGCTAAATCTAAACCTTCGTTTAATTTTTCTGCATCTAATTCAATTGTAAGAACGCCACGGTTCCCTTCTAAAACTTCCCATTTAGCTGACATACTATAATTTCCCTCCAACAATCTATTCTACTTTTTCATTACTTCTACTTAATGTATAGATAAACTTCTTTACTACTGTTTGAAAGCTATTTCAAACGAAAAAGCTCACACCTAATAATGGCAGAAAGTTATCTAGTAAGAAATAAACATATTCGCATTTTCTAAATGCAACCATTACATTATATCATAGGTTCTAGTTGTTTCAACATCCTTGCCTAAATATTAGGATAAGAAATTTCCTCTAGTTGATAAATGAAGGCTTTTGCTTGTTCAAAATTATCCTCATTTACTTCATATATTGAGAGAATCTCTTGTGTATCCTCTTGGCCAAAATATTCATTTACGACAGCATGATAGGATGCTGCCCATGTTTCAGGACTATAATCTTCAAGCACCAATGGATAAAGCAAAAAAAATTGTCGATCCATTAACATTTTAATATTTTCGAATAAAACGGGATCATTACTTTCAACATAATCAATCAGAAATGTCATTATCTTTTTATATTGATCTTGCTCTTTAATATCCTTTAAATTGGTTGGCTTTACGGTTATGGCTCGAGTAAATTTATGGATCACTACTTCTTTGTCATAATCCTGCTCTCGCAAAATATTAATTAACATCGTTTTTAAAAACGGGTTTTTTTCGTCCTCCTGAAGAAACTGTTTTACTTGTTCAATAGAAGCTCGGATGTTTTGACTAGACATTTTAGCAATAAGAAGCATTTGTTCCTGTGGATCTTCTAATTCCATTAATCTCTCCGTTTCACCCGTAGTTTCTTCCATTAAATTATCCTTTTCTGTTAGTGGAGAAGACTCTGCCATTTTTCTACTAAAAGTAAGCATTTTTGAAAAGTGCTCGATTTTATTGGCAGGAATTTGATGATCTTCTAACAATACTTCAATCGTTGAAACAATTTCTTCATATTCATGTAGCTGCACAAGGATCATGATATATAAGTCCAACACATGTATATAGTCACCCTGTCCCTCTTTCAGCATTTCTTTTGCTAAGTATTTTGCCGGTTCCAATAAACCTAGCTCGTAATAAGACAGAATTAACCCAATGTTAATTTCACTATGAAAAGGATTTCTCTCTTTTGCTTCCTCTAGATAAGCAATTGCTTCTTTATATTGCTTATCTGAAATGGCATCTAAGCCCTTTTGTAATAAACGTTTATCTAAATCGGGAAAAAAAATAACATTATCTTTTTTTTCCTGCTCCCGTTTCTTCATCCTTTTAACCGCCTATACATTCTTTTTGTTGCTAGTGTAGCTTTTTTTCTATTTAGATGCAACCTGAACTTTTCATTAACTCTTGATAATAATGAAAATGTTAAATCTGATTTCATAATGAAGTAATAGTAATCATTTTAACTATAAAATAGGCTCAAAAGAAAAAAACCTTTAGAAAGGCAGGAAAGCACCTGTTTTCTAAAGGTTATCTAAGCGAAGTCAACTGCTAATTTTGTGTAACAGACTTTTCATAATCTGCTATTTTATCACTGTACTGGAGCGTAATTTCAATTTCATCCCAGCCGTTAGTCAACATTTTTTTCCAATATGGATGGATAGTAAATGTTGCAGTAAAGCCCTGATCATCTTCTACTTTTTCCTCTTCTAAATTAATATGAAGAAAATAGGGTTGATTTTGGGCTTCCTTTAAAAGATACTCCACTTCTGCTGTAGGTAATTGAATAGGAAGCATTCCATTTTTCAAACAATTTTGATAAAAAATATCTGCAAAGGATGGAGCAATAACGACAGAAAACCCAAAATCCTGAAGAGCCCATGGTGCATGCTCTCTGGATGATCCACAACCAAAGTTTTTATTAGCGATTAATATAGAAGCTCCTTGGTTTTCAGGAAAGTTCAACTCAAATTCTGGATTTGGTTCTCCACTTTTCAAATAGCGCCAATCAAAAAAAGCAAATTTGCCAAATCCCGTCTTTTCGATGCGCTTTAAAAATTGCTTTGGAATAATCTGATCTGTATCTACATTTACTCGATCCATTGCTACTGCCTTTTCATAAAGCTTCTTAAAACCACTCACAATCGCTTCCCCCTTTACGTTGTAGCTTGTAATTCTACATTCATTTTTCGAATATCAACAAATCGTCCATATAATGCTGCTGCAGCAGCCATCGACGGACTAACTAAATGAGTTCTGGCACCGGCTCCTTGCCGTCCTTCGAAATTTCTATTTGAGGTCGAAGCACAATGTTCCCCACTTGGAACCACATCATTATTCATACTTAAACACATACTGCAACCTGCGTCTCTCCATTCAAAACCAGCTTCTACAAATAGCTTATCCAGTCCTTCTTCCTCTGCCTGTTTCTTTACTTTTTGAGAACCTGGGACAACTAGTGCCCTCACTCCTGGATATACCTTTTGGCCTTTAATAACACTCGCTGCTTGTCTTAAATCTTCTATTCTGGAATTTGTACAGGAACCTATAAACACATGCTGAATTGCAATATCGGTAATGGCCATTCCTTCTTTTAGCCCCATATACGAAAGCGCACTATGTAGGGCACGACGATCTGTTTCGTCTTGATAATTTTCTGTTGCTGGAATTTTTCCATCTACTTTTGCAGTCATAGATGGGTTTGTACCCCAACTAACCATTGGCGCAATATCATGACCATCAATCGTAATAACTTTATCGTAGGTAGCATCTTCGTCCGAAACTAAGCTACGCCATTCTTGTACTGCTTTATCCCAGTTTTCTGGTGCGTGTTTTCTTCCTTTTAAATAGGAGAAGGTCGTTTCATCTGGACATATTAACCCTGCACGGGCTCCGCCTTCAATGGACATATTACAAATAGTCAATCTTTCTTCCATTGAAAGATTACGAATTACATCCCCTGTATATTCAATAACATGGCCAGTACCAAAGTTAACTCCATATTTAGAAAGTATATAAAGAATAACATCTTTCGCATTGACACCATGAGCAAGCTTACCGTTGACCTCTATTTTTAATGTTTTTGGTCTAGTTTGCCATAAAGTTTGTGTAGCAAGAACATGCTCTACTTCACTTGTGCCTATTCCAAAAGCAAGGGCTCCAAAAGCTCCATGGGTCGATGTATGACTATCTCCACAAACGATTGTTTTTCCTGGCTGTGTCAATCCAAGCTCTGGGCCGATTACGTGGACAATCCCTTGTTCAGGACTATCTAGCCCTGCTAAAGGAATATTAAATTCTAAGCAGTTTTTTTCGAGAGTAGTCATCTGGTTTAACGCGATTTCATCATCTATTTTATAACGGTTAAGTGTTGGAACATTATGGTCCATCGTTGCAAATGTACGATCTGGTCTTCTTACTTTCCGATTTTTCATTCTTAATCCAGAAAATGCTTGTGGAGAAGTAACTTCATGAACAAGATGCAGATCAATATACAATAAATCTGGCTTCCCTTCTTCTCTATGCACTATATGTTTTTCCCAAATTTTATCGATAATGGATTTCCCCATTACTTTGCCCTCCAATCCATTTCTTTTATTTCCTTTTTGTAGATTAAAGGGCTGTCAAATTATTCTTTTGACAAGCCCATAAACATGTTTCTTTCTATTATTAGTCACCTATATCCCAATTACTGCCGCTCTATCTTCTCTTTTTTATATAGCATGTGTCGATGCTACTAACTCGAAAATTTCTTTGTTAACAGCTTCTACCATTTCATTTGTAGAAACAATTTTACAATTTGGTGAAAGAATATCCCTTGTTCTATATCCTTTATTCAAGACATTATTTACAGCCTCTTCTATTACTGTTGCTTCTTTATCTAGCTGAAATGATAATCGTAGCATCATGCTTGTCGATAATATCGTCGCTAATGGATTGGCAATATTTTCTCCTGCAATATCTGGTGCAGAGCCATGGATCGGTTCATATAAATATGGCCCCTCTTCTGATAAACTGCTTGAAGCAAGCATCCCTAATGAACCTGTTAAGACAGATGCTTCATCACTCAAAATATCGCCGAACATATTTTCCGTAACGATGACATCAAATTGCTTTGGATTTCTAATAAGCTGCATTGCTGCATTATCTACAAGCATATGCTCAAGCAAAACATCCGGATATTTCTCTGCTACTTGATTTGCAATCTCTCTCCATACTCTACTAGTCTCCAAAACATTTGCCTTATCAACAGAAGTAATCTTTTTTGATCTTGTTTTTGCGACTTCAAATGCTTTCTCGATGACACGCTCTATCTCTTCATTTTTATATTGCAGTGTATCTACAGCACCTGGCTTCCCATCTATTTCTCTACGTTCGCTTGGTGTCCCAAAATAGATGCCTCCTGTTAACTCACGCACAACAATCAAGTCCACACCTTCAATAATATCTTTCTTTAGAGGGGACGAGTCAGCTAAACTTTCGTAACAGGTTGTCGGCCTCAGGTTCGCAAACAAGTTCAATGCTTTTCTGATTTTTAATAGTCCTTGCTCCGGACGTTTTTCAACAGGAAGAGAATCCCATTTCGGACCACCTACTGCCCCTAATAAAATGGCATCACTATTTTTGCATATCGTAATTGTTTCATTAGGTAATGGAGTCCCTGTTTTATCTGTCGCACATCCACCTATATCTGCATAAGTTAATTCGAACTGATGGCCATATAAAGTTTCAATTGTTTGCAAAATTCTGACTGCCCCAGCAACTATTTCAGGTCCAATTCCATCACCTGGCAATACAGCGATTCTTTTGTTCATCTTCATTCGCTCCCCTATATCAAAGGCTTGGTTTTCAGACCTTAAAGCCTACACTTTTTCCAAAAATTGTTCTTTTGCAAGAATAGCTCTATTAATAGCATTTATATATGCTTTAGCGGATGCTATTAAAACATCTTGATCCAATCCTCTACCTGTACTTTCTTTTTGGTCATATTGCACTCTTACAAATACTTGAGCTAAGGCATCTCTACCTGCACCTAATGATTGTATTCGATAATCATTTAGCGTTACTTGACCAGAAATAGACATTTCAAGTGTGTTATACAGCGCTTCTACACTTCCTGATCCTGTGCCATGTTGAATGATTAATTCATTTTTCGGCCCAGAAAGCTTAACGACCGCATCTGCTTCATTATCATTTTTATGTTGAACCTTAACCTCAACTAATTCATAATACTTCTCTTCCTTAGCAAGCTTGTTCTCTAACACAATAGCAATAATGTCTTCATCAGAGATTTCTTTTTTATGGTCTGCCAAATCCTTAAAGGCAATAAAGAGATTCTTTACATCCTCTTCCTTTACCTGAAGCTCTAGTTCTTGCAGCTTTGTTTTAAATGCATGGCTGCCTGAATGCTTTCCTAACACCATATTGTTATTGTTCACATAGCCAACAAGTTCTGGAGAAATAATTTCATAGGTAGTTTTCTCCTTAAGAACCCCATCCTGATGAATACCAGATTCATGCGCATATGCATTGCGACCAACAATTGCTTTATTGCCTGGTACTACCATTCCTGTTAATTCACTAACTAAGCTACTTGATCTACTAATCTCTTTCAGATTAATTCTTGTTCTTTCCTGATAATGATCATTTCTGATATGAAGCGCTACCACAATTTCTTCCATCGAAGCATTGCCTGCTCTTTCACCTATGCCATTAATAGTGCATTCTACTTGTGTTGCTCCATTTTCAATGGCTGCCAGTGAGTTAGCTGTGGCCATCCCTAAATCATCGTGACAATGGGTTGATAAAGAAACTTTATCAATGGATGGAACATTATTTTTTAAATATTGAAAAACTTCTCCGTATTCATTTGGCGTAATATACCCTACAGTGTCTGGTATATTTATTATTTGTGCTCCAGCTTGAATTACTTCTTCGATTATTTCTGCTAGAAATGGAAGTTCCGTGCGACAAGCATCCTCTGCACTCCATTGTATGACAGGAAATCTTTTAGCAGCATATGCAACAGCTGAAACCGCTCGCTCCACAACTTGTTCTTTCGATAGTTTCAACTTATATTGTCTATGAATGGGGCTTGTTGCTAGAAAAACATGGATTCTTGGTTCTGCCCCATCTTTTAAAGCTTCCCAAGCAGTATCTATATCCGATGTTACTGCCCTTGCTAGACCAGTAACAGAACTATTTTTTATCGTTCGCGCAATTTGTTGAACAGATTGAAAATCACCTTTAGAGGCAGCAGGAAAGCCTGCCTCTATGATATCTACATTCAACTTTTCTAACTGTTCAGCAATTACCAACTTCTCTGCCAAATTTAAATTAACACCTGGCGATTGCTCCCCATCTCTTAATGTTGTATCAAATATCTTAATTTTTGCCACTACCCACCACTTCTTTCTTCCTAGAGCTTTTAACAAATGGCATCATTGCACGCAATTCTTTTCCGACCTTTTCAATTAAATGCTCACTTTCTCTGTCATTAATCGCATTAAATACTGGTCTATTTGCTTGATTTTCTAAAATCCAGCCTTTAGCAAATTTCCCTTCTTGAATATCTGTAAGTACAGCTTTCATTTCTTTCTTCACATCTTCTGTTACAATACGTGGCCCTGTTACAAAGTCACCCCATTGTGCTGTATCAGAAATGGAATATCTCATTCCAGCCATTCCATCTTCATACATTAGGTCAACAATTAATTTCAACTCATGCAAACACTCAAAGTATGCTAATTCTGGTTGATATCCTGCCTCTACCAATGTTTCAAAGCCTGCTTTTACTAGTGCTGTCAACCCTCCACAAAGAACCGCTTGTTCACCAAATAGATCCGTTTCTGTTTCTTCTTTAAAAGTCGTTTCTAATGCACCGGCACGTAATGCTCCAATTGCTTTTGCATATGCAAGAGCAAGTTCTCTCGCTTCACCAGTAACATCTTGATAGATTGCAAATAATGCTGGAACTCCTGCTTCTTGTTCAAATGTTCTTCTAACAAGATGACCTGGGCCTTTTGGAGCAACCAATAATACATCACTCTCACTTGGAGGAACAATTTGACTAAAATGAATGTTAAATCCATGCGCAAACATTAAAGCTTGATTTGTTAAATTTGGTTTAATTTCTTCATTGTATACTTTTGTTTGCAACTCATCTGGAAGTAAAATCATGACAATATCAGCCTTAGCTGTTGCTTCTCCAACCGGGAATACGTCAAATCCATCTTCCACTGCTTTATTCCATGAATTTCCTTTTCTTAATCCGATAATAACATTTACTCCACTATCCTTCATATTTAAAGCATGTGCATGCCCTTGTGATCCATATCCAATTACCGCTACTGTTTTCCCCTCAAAGTATCCTAAATTTGCGTCTCCATTATAATACATTTTTGCCATTTTTCTTCTCCCTTTCGTCTGTAAAATTTAGATTTATTTAATATTAGATTTAAACGATAGAATAGTTACTTTTATGAGTTGCTGTCTTTTGAGATCCACGTGGGAATGCAGTTGTGCCAGTTCTGGCCAATTCTTTAATTCCATACGGTCTAAGCAGTTCAATAAAAGCTTCAATTTTGGTTGATTCTCCTGTAATTTGGATAACGAGACTTTCTTTACTTACATCGATTACAGAAGCTCTAAATGGTTCGATTACTGAGTATAATTCATGCCTTGTCTGCGGTGTAGCAAGTACTTTTATTAAAGCTAGCTCTCTTGCAACAATTGCTTGGTCAGTGATGTCAACCACTTTCAATATATCAATCTGCTTATTTAACTGTTTTGTTATTTGTTCAATAATTCCATCACTTTCTACATGTACAACACATGTAATTCGAGAAACACCTTCATGCTCTGTATGCCCTACAGATATACTTTCAATGTTATAGTTTCTTTTCGAAAAAAGATTTGTGATTCGATTTAATACACCTGACTTATTCAAGACAGTCAAACTAATTATTTTTTTCATGGCTTCATCCCTACCATTTCATGTAATCCTTTTCCTGGTGCTATCATTGGATATACATTCTCGTTTGGATCAATACGGAAATCTAATAATACAGGTTCTCTTACCGCTAACACTTCGTCCAGAATGCTTGCAGCTTCTTTAGCAGATGATATTTGGTATCCTTTTATTCCATATGCTTCTGCTAAAGCGACAAAGGAAGGCTGGAAAGACTCCTTACTATGGGAAAAACGAGACTCATAGAAAAATTCTTGCCACTGTCTTACCATTCCTAACGCCTGATTATTAAAAATAATAATCTTAATTGGTAAATTTAATTCCCTAATTAATGCAAGCTCCTGGCTACACATTTGAAAGCCTCCATCGCCGCTAATTGCTAGAACCGTCGCTTTTGGATCAGCCAATTGTGCACCAATACTTGATGGTAGCCCGAACCCCATTGTTCCTAATCCCCCAGAAGTTACCCAACGGTTGGACTCTTTAAATTGATAGTACTGTGCAGCCCACATTTGATGCTGTCCAACGTCCGTTGTTACAATTGCTTCTCCTTTTGTCTTTTCAAAAAGCAGCTCCAATACTTGCTGTGGTTTAAGAAGATTAGACTCCTTATAGTAGTAAGGATATTCATTTTTCCAATTTTCAATCTTTTCTAACCAATCTCTATGCTCTGAATGTAGACCTTTCTGCTTAATTAACATGCTCAAAGCTTCTTTCGCATCTGCTACAATCGGGATTTTCGTTGGAATTATCTTGCCAATCTCTGCTGGGTCGATATCAATATGTGCTTTAACAGCATTCGGTGCGAAATGTGCTAAGTTTCCAGTTAAACGATCATCAAATCTTGCCCCAACATTAATTAATAAGTCTGATTCATATAATGCCATATTGGCAGCGTAACAACCGTGCATCCCTCCCATACCAACAAATAACTTGTTATCAGCTGGAAAGCCTCCTAATCCAAGAAGTGTATGGACGACTGGTATTTGTTGTTGTTCTGCATATTCAAGTAATTCAGCACTAGCTTTTGCAAAATTGACACCTGCACCTGCTAAGATTACTGGTTTTTTTGCTGCACTTACAGCTTCTGTTAATTTTCGAATCTGCAAATAATTCGGTTGTGTTGTTGGTTGATAGCCAGGAAGGTCTACTTCCTTTTCATCAGGAACACTTGAAATGGTAGCCGCAATATCTTTCGGAAAATCAATTAACACAGGACCTGGTCTTCCACTTGTTGCAATGTAGAACGCTTCTTTTATGATTCTCGGTATATCTTCAAGATTTCGAACCTGACAATTATATTTTGTTATTGGGGTCGTAATCCCTAAAATGTCGGCTTCTTGAAAGGCATCTGTTCCAATTACACTTGTTGCAACCTGACCTGTAAATACAACCAGCGGAAGAGAATCCATCATTGCATCAGCAAGTCCTGTTACAATATTAGTTGCTCCAGGACCAGATGTCGCAATTACAACTCCTGGTTTTCCAGAGATTCTCGCATACCCTTCAGCTGCATGGATTCCTCCTTGCTCGTGTCTTGGCAGAACATGAAAGATTTTAGAGTCATAAATCTTATCATATATTGGTAAGACAGCTCCACCTGGATATCCGAAAATAAATTCAACATTTTCCTTTTCCAAAGCCTGTAATAAGAGATCAGCACCAGTTAACGGTTTCACTTGGGCCTTTGTCTTTTCAAAGGCAGTCTCCTGTAACATTTGTATAACCTCCCTAAATTACTTTCCTATTACTTAATTAATTTGTATCAATAGAAGGGCTCTTTCCATGAAAAAAGCCTTCCCACCTCCAATGATTACTAATGTTTTTTAGTAATCAAAGGGGTGAAAAGGCATTCCTTTCCACGGTACCACCCTTATTCATACACTTTCGAAAAGCGTATGCACTTAATTGAACGGTTCGTTCTCTTTTGGTAACGAGTGGAAACACTCGGTTAGCTCTACTAGGATTACCTTTCAAGCTAACACTCTGAGGTGAGTTCATTTCCTATTGGTTCACCGGTTCACACCAACCACCGGCTCTCTTTGGAATCCAAAATAGAAAACTACTTATCCTCATCATCGAATTAATCTATTAATCATGTCAAACAAATTCAGTTAGTCATGGTGTCTATTTGCTATGCTAAATTAGCATGTAACATTTTGTGTTTTTCATTTGTTGAGGTTATCTTACGCTGAATTTAAACAAGAGTCAACAGTATTTTTGAGAATTGTTTGATTATTTAAACAACGAAACCACACTTAGAAAACGTTTACAATATTGCTGTATAAAGAATGCATGTACTTTTTTAATGAATTAAAAAATTTAAAAAATTCTTTTTTCGCTGAAAATATTCTAAAAAAATCCTTAATATGGTTCATTATAATAAAATAATTCTTTACTTAAAACTAATATGTAATAAAATCTTACATTGTTTTTTCATTTTGTTTCATATAATTTAATTTCAGACAAAAAAATGCAACCGCAAAAAAAGAAAGCGATTGCATTAATTAGGTAATCAAACTAAGATACCGCACATATATCATGAATCCATGATAAACGAATTTGATACGTGTTTTCTTTATCATCTTTTAAATCAATGGTTTGATCTATTAAATTTAGCTTCTGAACTTGTCCCTTACATGTTTCTAAAAAACCATTCTTATAATAATTAATAACAATTAGCCTACTTCTTCCTAATTCTTTGAGAATCATGGTGCACGTCTCCTTCTATATAATGTTAGTCATGTTCATCTATTCACATTGTTTCATCTATTGATTATTTTACTTAAGTCTATTATACACGATAACAGTAAGCGTTTTCAAGTGTTATAAGTGATTTTCTGAACATTATTTTTCTTACTTCCATTATTCGCTATTTTATTCCTAATTATACCTTTGTAGGTGAAATAATGTGTAACTTCCATTAGTTAGGTATTAGTTAAATCATCCAAACCTTCGTAACCCGTGCGATTGTCCTTGAATGAGGATGAGTCTTAATGAAAATTAAAGAGCAGAATATTAAAATAGAAATCTTTCTATACTTACATTGCTTGTGATAAAAGATAACCAATAAAATATTAAATAGAGGATTTAACAGGAGATATTTCTCTATCATTATTCTAATATAAGGTACAACTATTTCTTTATTTTTTATGGGAAAAAAGTTTGCTAATTCACAAAAATAGGAATTTTTGTTGAGACAGAAAATCCACTGTTTATTCCCTCTGACTAGTGGGAATATAAAAAATATGCAAGAACTATTTGTTTAAAGGAGGAATAGGTATATGACAAAAAGTGTTGTAGGTATATATGATTCTCCTGAAGAAACAGTAAATGCAATAGACGAACTTCTCTCTAAAGGATATTCACCCAATCATATTTCCGTTATTACAAGAAACGAACAAACGGCATTAATTGAACAAGAAACAGAAGTAGATACTGCTACTGGAATAGAAGAAGTAGAGCCAACATCCTTTTTAGATCGATTAAAGACATTCTTTTCTGACACCGATCTTGAGCCATATGAAAAGGAATTACAAGCAGGAAAATATATTGTTCTCTTAGATAATGAGGGAGAATTAGAACAAGAGAATCTAAATAAACTAAACTTCGATAATAATGAAGTAGAAGTCATGCCATCTCAAACAATGCATACCACAGTTGAACGAAAGAAAGTGGAATAAGAAAAAGATGGTGAGATAAACCTATTTCCACTTTGAAAAAACTAAGCAGTCTGAATCCATGTAGACTCCAGTTCGATTCATGGGAAAGCATATTTGAAAGTAAATAAACGATTGGTTTGGAGAGGTGAGCGTCGGAGGCTGTTAAAAAAGTTCAAAATCTTGCCAGACGACTCAAGAGCAAGCCCGATAAAGCGACGTATTTTCAGGATGTGAATAATATTACGAAAACACCTTTTTTCCATAACTAATAATAACTCCAAACGATCAAACTATGATTGTTTGGAGTTTTCTTTGGTCGTATTACTTCTCTGTCAACCCCTTTATGTAACGACAGAGGAATACTTTTTAACTACTTCTAGAAATGTAGATATATAATATATTACATTAAACCATATAAAGTGATACCACCAAAAATAATAATGATTAATCCTGATAATCGATTAATAATCGTTAAAGATTGGCCACTAATTCGATTTCTAAATAATCCTACACTACTACTTAATATTACCCACCATAAAGTAGAACCACAGAACACCCCCATCACTAAAATAACAGAAGAAATGATAGTATTTTCTGAGTTTGAAATACCTAAACCTGCAAAAATGGCAATAAATGATAGAATGGTCATTGGATTTGTTAAAGTCAAAAATAAAACTGATATGAACGCATTTATCCTATTTTTCTTTTGAGTATCTGACTGTGTAAAACTAGCCTTAGAAGTCAACGTTTTTATTCCCAAATAACAAAGAAAAAATCCACCTATTAATTGAATCCAAAATTGATGACCAATTAATAAATTAGTAATGACAGTTAAACCAAATCCCGCAATTAATCCATAAATTCCATCCGCAGCAGCTGCTCCTAATCCCGAAACTAATCCCACTATTCTTCCATGTGCTAAAGTTCTTCGGATACATAAAACGCCAATTGGTCCAACTGGTGCTGCAATTGATAAACCAATTAGTAATCCCTTTATATAAAATTCAATAAGCATCTTACTCTCCTTCCTCTATTAAAAATTTATGTTTTTGTAACGGCATTCGAAAAGTTTCTTTTGTTGTATCCATGACAATCGTTGTCTTAGTTCTGATGATACCTTTTAAACCTTTTATCTCATGACTAATCACACGATCTAAATCCTTTGTATTTCTACTTCTAATTTTAAGTAAATAGTCATCTTCTCCTGCAATATGATGACATTCTTGAACTTCTTCTAATTTATTTACTAATTCTAAAAAAGGACCTCTATTTTTCGGATGCTCCAATGATACTGCAACAAATGCAGTTAATTCGCTCCCTACTTTTTCAGAGTCTAATAAGACACTAAAATTCTTAATTACACCTTGCTGAATTAATCGGTTAACACGTTCAGCAGTTGCTGGCGCCGACAACCCAACTTCCTTTGCCAAATCCGCCCATTTAATTCTTGAATTAGCCATTAAACATTCAATTATTTTCAAATCATAAGAATTCATCAATATACACCTTCTTTTTATAAGTTTTTTTATATTTTACTTACATTATGAAAGTTAGTCAATTAAATTTAAGTAGTCGTTCGCCTAAATCGTACTCCATTTGCTAAATTTCACTTGTAAAATAGGCTTAATCTATTACCTAAAGCAAAGAAAAACTCCCAATACGTTAAAAACCCTCCGCAAAATTATTACATTATGATAAAAGAAGGGAACGACTGTTATAGTATCTACATTTAAGATACACTAATGGTCTTGAATAGAGGAGGTAACAGAGAATTAGTTGGTTTATCAATGGAAGATAGTAAATTTCCCGTTAACTTTGGATTTACTTACTTCAAACACATATATCCTTTTGTAAAATTTGTGAATAAGAAGCACCTTTATCTTTTTATTTGTTTCCTTTTCTTCCAAAAAAAAAAGATGCTTCAAACCCTTAAAAATAAGGATTTGAAGCATCTTCATATGGTTCAAACTTTCTCTTTCCGAACCCTTGACGTCCCAGGAGAGATTCGAACTCCCGACCGTACGCTTAGAAGGCGTATGCTCTATCCGGCTGAGCTACTGGGACACTATCGCTATTTTCTTCCCTATAGTATAACGGTCACTTTTCGAACTTAGACCGATTGACTTTCTTCCATTATAATTACTCATGGTCTATCATTCAAGCATCTAATGTAATAATAATTAAGGTATCGGTATCTTTAGAATTCTGGGATGTGGATGTGAGGCTACCTACCTCATCCCCCTTACAACGAACCCCGTAATTTGTGGAAAATACTCCCCCCATATCATCAACGTATAGAAAAAGACCCCTCTTGGAGTCTCTTTAACTTGCTGTTTGACTTCATTATTTCTATTAATCGATGTTCAGTTCATTAATCCGACATTCCTTCATCCCACTATTTTCCTTTTTTCTTCCCATGAAGATACTAAGAAAGAAGCCATCGCTCCTGCTAAATTAACTGCCAAATGTGCGTGTCTAGCCGATGGTGTAGGAACTCTTTGACCTTTTCCGTGTGCATCACTTAATTTGTTTCTTATAGAACCCAACCCTTTGACTACAGATACGCACCCACTAAGTATTTCTTTGAAAATTTGCTCGGTATGTTCACTAGGTGCTAAATTTAACACTTTTTGTACTCCTTTATATAGTTGAGGTAATTCCGATTTATCATCATATTCGATATTAGCGTCATCCATTATATGCTTACAGGTGGCTTCAAGTAGAGTTCTAGCTATAGTGATAGCACCCTCTGGGTCATTTGTACGTCTATCTAACGCTTTTTGCCATGCTTGTTGAACATACTCTAAATCTAACTTATCTTCCTTAGAGAACGAAACAACTTCATCAATAGGGAACTCAGATTCCGTCATGTCCTCTAATATCATTAACACCTTTTCAAATTCAATACGCAAATAGTCCCTTCTTCCTTGGTAAGTAGTTGACTTTTCCTTAATATAGTTCCAGAAATCGTTTAAAGAACGACATGTTCTTAAAAAATGTGGCAAATACGCTTTTGTATATCCATTATTTAATAATTTTTGTCTTAGTTCCGTATACTCGCTGTTATTTTCCTGTCCCCCTGTAGCTTTGGATACTAATAATCTCTTTAAAGACTCAACGTCATAAAACAATTCTTCAAACATATTATTCCCCCAATATTACTCAACTCATTATGTTAGATACAACTGCCCCTACAATTGCCCCTACAATCAGCATAACAACAGCGTAAAGCCAGTGGTCCTTAATGGCTTCATAAACACCTTGAGGAGATAATCCATAAGGTTCATGCCATTTAGCATTTGTTTTTAAATTTCCTGATGCTACCTTATCTAAAATGGAATGAAAAACATCAACTTTCTTTAGAGTTGACATGTGCAGTTTTACATATTCTTTATTAGCAAATGCTGCAGCTTCGGATTGCCCATCCAAAAAATCCCTATTTGAGATTTTATTTTTTTCAATTAGTTTTTCTAACCTTGGATGACCGATATAACCTACACCATAAATATCAATAAGTAATCTAGCCAAATCATACTTTTTATCATCGTCTATTGTTTCGGGTCTTCCGCCTAAAACCCTATATCTATTTTCAATAGCTTCAAATCCAAAATTAAAATCCCTCATATTCCAGTGAATCCAAGTATAGGATTTATGCTTCTTAACAAACTGAAAAAACTCTTTTAACATTTCTCTTTCAATTTCATCATAGTTTTGTTCAATGTCCTCGAATGCTATTTTTTTCATTTCAGCTATCTTATGAATAGCAAACGATTTTGTTTGTGCTGTATTATAATACCTTACTGCTATTGAAGTGACCCTCGGTGTATAACCGCTTGGAACATTATAAAAGCTTTCACAAGAATAATGTATTAATAACAGATGTGAAGCGTTGGCAACAAGTTCATTAATTGTATCAATAGCCTTTTTTCTTTTTTTGATTTTATGATTAAGATTCAAGTTATCGCCACCCTATAATTCATAGTGAATCTGCCTTAGCAATCTACTATTATATCACAAATATTTACAAAAATTTGAACTTTAATACTTTATCGGAAGTAAAACAATACGTGACGTGTGAATGCAGTAGCCTCCCCCATCTCCCACTCATGAATCCCATGAGAATGTGGAAAATACCGCCCCCATAACTTATGCAAAAGAAAAGAGACTCCTTGGTTCGGGAGTCTCCTATAAATGCTTTGCTTCTAGTTCATTCTTTCTGTTAATCAGTGTTCGCTTCTTTATGCCAGTCATTGCTTCAACTTCTTTGTATGTATGAGTCTTAAGCAATTCTAAAGCATGTAGAACTTGTTGCTTGGAGTGTTTTCTTGGTCTACCTTCTTTGAAATCATCACGTTGCTTTGCCAATACTTTACCCTCTTGAGTTCGTTCCACAATTAAGTTACGTTCCATTTCAGCCACAGCTAGAAGAGTGGTCAAGAAGAATCTTCCCATTGTTGTATTCTCCAGTAGTCCAACATTTAAGACATGAACTTTAATGCCTCTGTTGAATAGATTCTCGATTACTTCAATGCCTTCTTTTGTGTTTCGGGCAAGACGGTCTAATTTCGTTACCACCAAAGTATCACCTTCTTGTAATACCTCAAGCACCTTGTTGAACTCTGGTCTATCTGTTTTAGTACCTGTGAACTTCTCCTTATATATAACCTCGCAAACTTCTGCTTGTAATGCTTGAATTTGAACCTCTAAATCTTGTGCTAGTGTTGATACCCTTGCATATCCATATTTCATGTTATATCCTCACTATTCATCATTCATTTATTGCACTAAGTTAATGCACCTTATGAAGCCTATTATAGCAATGTCGATAAAACGGTGCAATAACTTTCAAGTATTTGCACCGAAATGGATTATTAACAATACGTAGAACTCTAAACAAAGGTCTTATTAATTGAACACGTTATACCAAGGAGTGCAGCGAGTTTTATTGATTTGCGTTTCATAATCCATTTCGTTGTTCGTCTCGAACAACATTAACTTATTACTATCTGATTTATCAATTTACTGTACTAAAATATATCCATTATTCGAGTCGTGTCGGAAATTTATCGAATACTTGCTTGTGGATGTGCGTGGTTTCTGTATCCACCTGCACACACCATCCTCACGGCAGGCTTACAGAATGCCCTCAGATTCAATCTGCGAGCATAATTTAATCCAAAGGGGAAAGAGAAGGGATGCGAGACTCTTAAACTGCCACACTGAGCCATTCTGAGCGTCTGAGGACGTGTATATGAACCTCTGACATCCTCTACCACCAATACAAAAAGCGTTCCTGCTTATCACAGAAACGCAGCTTGCTTGTTGATAAGAAAAAGGCAAGTTAATATTTTTGAAATAGAGCAGTCAAAAAGTCGGGTACACCAAAAATATCATTCGGCTGTTGGACTTCCACCATTTTTCTTATTTCAATTTCTTTCATATCCCTAAAGATAGACCTTAATTTTTCCTCAGTATATCCTAATCCGCCTTTTAGACTTCGTAGTCTATATACTTCCCAATCCGATATTTCTGCACCGCCTAACTCCCCACCTTGAAAAAAACAAGTGATTGCAAAGTAGCCATTTGGTTTTAATGCTTTCTTCACTAAGTTTATGTAACTCATTCTTCGGTGAGGAGCAATATGGTGAAAGCACCCCGAATCATAAACGATGTCGTAGGTTGCTTCTTCAATGTCTAATTCAAAGATATTTTTATTGATGAAGTTTACGTTTACATTCTTTTCAATTGCCCTTTCCTTTGCCCATTTAAGCGACTCTTGAGATAAATCTACAGCATTAACACAGAATCCTTTTTCAGCAAAATATATTGCGTTTCGACCTGCCCCACAACCTAATTCAAGGACTTTCCCATGCTTAAATAGTCCATTTTCAAAGTAACTAACTAAATTCTCATCGGGGGAATTTGTAAAAAAAGGAACATCCTTTTCACGGTCAGAATAAAAGTTATTCCAAAACTGAGTTGGCTCTCTCAGTAAGGAATCTAACATTTCTAATAAATCATCAAAGTCATAAATAGTTTCTTTCAAAAGTTACCCCTACTTTACAATTTATTGTGTTCTATATAATTTTACAAAATTTCACACAAAACTTTGTTAAGGTAATATTAAAAAAATGTTATTTTGTATATAAAATAAATCCCTATTATTATTGTTCACATCTCTTCTAAGCATCATAAACTCACTGAGATTTCATTTTTAATATCATTTAATACTAACCTACCATCTCGTATTAAAACGGCTAAATAAGTCTGTATTTATGTTAGAGAAGGAATGGAAATTATAATCTTTTCATTAATTATTACAAAAGTTACAATAACATTACAATCCTGTTGAACCAGCTGGATAGTGAACAAATGTCTTCTTCCATATTAACCCTCTTTTAGTTAATGAAATCACAGTTTTATTAATCGTTGTGTAGCTATCTGTTAAACCCAACACCTTGTTCAATCATCCGCACCAATACGAAAAAGAAGAGCCTCAATTAAGAGACTCCTTCTAAGTGTTTTTTATTGTTATAGCCTTTTATGTTATACAATTCGAATAGCTGTCCCATCCGCTCCATATACAGATTCTGAAGGTGCAACCTCTTAACGCCTAAGTCATATCCTGCTACAATATCCTCAAGTTCCTGTTGTGTGTAGAAGAATCTAATCCATTCTTCGTCTTCTGCAGTGGCAAAGCTAATTTTCTGCTCCTTGTATTCCTGAAGCTTCTGCTTGTGACGTTTCTCAGCCTTCTTCATGATATTAACCTTACGCTTTAGTTCATAGTCCGCTACATTTTCGTTTATGAATAGGTCTTTATCATTGACATAGACTTCTAGGGAATCGACACAGTATGTTTCAAGATATCGCTGTACCGCTTTACTTGAAGCCTTTAATATCACTGCGTATTCTTTCCAGTAATACTTGATTCCTAATTTATTACCATTTTCGTCCTTAACTTCTGCTAATGTCTCTTTCCATTCACGATTGAAGTTTTTAACCTTTTTAGCATTTCGATGTGCAGTTAGGTTGAATTCAACAACCTCATGTTTCTTCATCAATTCTCGTCTAGCCTTTAGAATCTTCTTCATAATTTCGGGATTGATACTGACCTTCCCATCTTTGCCATATGCCATCCAGTTCTCATAGAATAAAATGATACCGCATTTTTCCATATGCTCTAAGGTCTTAACCAATTGCCCATATATTTCAAGGCAGTGCTGTGTAAACTCATCTAATAGCTTCGTTTGGTCTTCTTCAAGGGTTCCACTTTGAATTGCCTTATCAATGTGTTTCTGACGAAGCTTACTACTGTGTCTAGAACGTAATAGGTCATATTCAAGTTCAGTAATTAATCCAAATTCAACTGCCCATTTTCCTAGACTCATACTTGCTTGTTGCGTCATATCATATTCTAAGTGAGTGGCTACAATTACATCCATTGGAATTCTATGTTCAACTTGTTGACGACCGCTTCTTACACGACCGTCTTTCTTCATAGCTTTATCTTCAAGTTTTCCACTGCATTTGATTTTCCGTTTCGAGCCTCTGCCTTCTTCTTTGACGGATTCCCAATCTTGCTCAACACGTTTGATTATTGAATCAAATGAACGTCTATTAAGATTCCCATTATTCTCGAATGATTCCTTTTGAACCTCTGTCCCGTATTCCTCAACCAATTCCGCTAATGTAAATATTTTTTCCACTTTTCATCTTCCTTTTCAATAGAGGCGGTGCATCAGATGATACACCACATTTAATTCTCCCCTTTCATAGTTTAGTTAGTGTTTTTGCTTTTGATTTAGATTGGTAAAAATCGTGCATCTTTTGTCGTAATATAAATAAGGGTATATGAATTAATATTATGTTAAAAGTTGCACGATTTTTTAAACCCTTAATTGCCCTTGATATTACAAGCATTTCAGGTAATTTTTTACAGATTGAGATTGATAGGGTCGTCACCTTTAGGTGGCGAAGTGACCACAGGGAGCGTCCCAAACAACGACCGTAGGGAGGCGTAGCAGTGAGCGAAGCGATTGCCCATTGTTCTTTCTACTCAACTCTACCGATGAATATAACACCTTAATCCAATTTCAATCCTACGATATCAATGGTTTGAGCAAGATTTTAGTTTACCTTCTGAGCTAAATCCTGTAACTATTGTCTAATTACTTAACCACCCATTCACCTTGGGATATCAATCTTTATTGCAGTTGATACTTCTATTATATCAAACCCAAATTTGCCTATTTGCATCAAATCCTTTAGGAAAATGCTAAGGAATCTGGCAAAAGTGCTAACCAAGAACTTTTTATAGGTAATTTGTGGAATCCCAATCAATTCGGCACTAAGAGCAATAAACAGATTCAATTGAAATTAGATGAGCGATTTCCCACCCATTCATGGTGAAAAGATTACATTGGCATTGTATCAGATTAGATGTTTAGTGTTGAAACAACTCACTAAAACCACCAATTAGCTATTGAAAGCTTGAATATCAAGGGATATTATCTACTTGTCTCCAAAATGCTTCCACAAATTACCTCATGGTAATTATTACATTATCCTTAAACAATATATGTAAAAAGAGAGCAGCTATGTGACCGAATGCTCTACGAACCAGTATCCTCCAGATTATTCATTGATAAATCAAAAATTATAGAATATTATGGGTTTTTATGTAATTTATTGTTATAATTAGGACAATTGTTTTAGATACATTTACATATTAGGGGTGTTTCCATGCGACTGAAAAAGTTCAGTGTTTTAAACTACAAAGTCTTTAATACAAAGTTCAGCATTGATTTTTCCAGTGAGAACATTGTTATTTTGACAGGTAGAAACAATACAGGTAAGTCAACATTTCTAGAAGCAATTAACCAGTTTTACCTTCCTACTACCGCTAAAGCGAAGATACCAGTTGAGTGCTACTCCAACCAAGACGAGAACAAAACCATTGAATTAGAAGCTGAGTTTGTTGTCGACAGCGAGACTGGAGAAACAGTAACCATTGTGAAAAAGTATTCGAATGATAATGGAAAATACTTTGATACGCAAGGTACTGAAATTAAACGAACTCATGAGCTGAAAGAAACATTAGATGAAATTTTGGCAAATAGCCCTTATTACATCACACCTTATATGACTACTGAAGAAATTGACAAGCAGGTTCAAGAAATTTACTCGCAGATAATTACAGCAGAATTAAGCAAGTTGGAAATGGAAGAATTTGATGAAGAAGAACTTCAAGCAATTAAGAGCGAATACTTAGAGTTAAAAAGCTCAATCCCTAGATTATTAAAGAAATTAAAAAGCAAGACTGATTTTTCACTCTCAAATGTTAGTGATAGCGTATCAAAAAGTTTACAAAGTGTATTTTCAAATAGCTCTCTTCAGCTTTCAGTTCAAGGTGGAGAAAGCAACGGCTTTTCAGTATCTGATATAGTCAAGTCTACTAGCTCTAGCGTACTAATAGGAAACATGCACAGCAGTGATATGCCCCTCTCTACACAAGGTACAGGAATACAAAGAATGAGTTTAATTTACATCATCCAAAACATGATTGAACAAGGATTGATGGGAACAAACAGCACGCAAAAAATGCTACTTATCGATGAGCCAGAAGCATTTTTACACCCAGAAGCTGTTAGAGCTTTAAGTAGGTCGCTTTATGCTATTGGAAGTAGGATGCCATTAATTATCTCTACCCACTCTCCTGTGCTAATTGACCTTTCTGAGAACCATACTACTATTCAGGTATTTAGAATTGGAAAAACCGAAGCCATTGAGCTTTATCAATCATCCAGCTCCCAGTTTGACGAAGATGATATAAAAAACATGAAGCTCTTGAATTATGCGGATTCGTATGTCAACGAATTCTTCTTTGCTGATAAGATAATTGTTGTAGAAGGCGACACTGAATATGTTGCATTTAAGCACTTTATTAAAGAGCGTGGTTTAAACATACACGTCATTAGGGCAAGAGGCAAGGCAACAATCTGCTCCCTCATGAAAATTCTTAACCAATTTAACACCAGATATTACATCTTGCATGATATAGACAATCACGAGAGATTTACACATTCAACGCTGAAAGCTCAACAAACAAACTGTTATAACATATACGCATTAAAAGAGGATTCTACTAGAATCTTTGGCTCAGTCCCTAACCTTGAACGTGCTATTGGCTTAGGTGATGTTCCTAACAGTAAAAAGACAGAAACCATTCACAGAATAATACATGATGCAGTTGATTCATCTTATATTCAAGCTAGAGAGAAGGTAGAGAAGGTATTCAACTACATTTTTAGTTTGGAAAATCAAATGTCCCTAGAGCATCCTTTTATCGAGATTATTAGAGATAAGGATTATGAAAACCTGTTTACCCCATTATTGAATCAGGAACGCAAGGTACTGAAAAGGAAATCTAAGGCAGTTTCTAAGATGGAGCAAGTATCATTTGATATGTAAATGAGATATAAATTGTTTATTCCAATACATTTGCGGAGCAGGTTTATGACAAAAAATCAAGTAGAGGGAAGAATCGCTCAAGCTTTAAAATGGTTCTCTCCCTCTTCTGTCTTTCCTTTTAATGAGGACTGCTTACAAATAAGCACGAAGGTCATTTGCTACTTCATCGACATCTAAGTACAAGTATTTAGTTGTGACCGATATATCGCTATGTCCCAATGCCTTAGATATCACAGCAACATTTGCCCCTTTATCAAGCAATGATTTTGCAAAACCTCTTCTTAAGGCATGAGGATTGATGTTCTTCAAACCACACATCTTGGAATACTTATTTAGTCGTTTCTGGATGTTATTATGTGTTGGTGAGTTTGATATAACATCACCGTACTTGGTAATAAACAACAAGCTATTCTTCTTGCCATATTCCCTTCTAATCACCGCATTTTGCTTTATAAGAACCTCTAACAGTTTTTTAAGTAAGTCATCAAAAGGTAATTTAATTTGTTGATGATTTTTCATAATGCTTCCTTCCAAATTTAGCACATTGTTATTGAAGTCTATATGACGTTCTTCAAGTTGAGTCAATGTATTAATTCTAATACCTGTTTTAAACATCACTAGAACGGCTACAGCATCCCTTAGCTGGATGAAATTGCTTAAGTCTAGTAAAGAGAGCAATACTTTAACATCACGCTCTGTAGCACCTTCTTTAACCTTTTGGTCCACTTTAATGTTAATGGTTTTCCAAAACTTGATATCAATCCAACCGTTATCAAAACAGCGTGAGAGAAAAGCCTTTAGACATTTCAAACGAGTGAGTTTGGTTTGATTACTTACTTCCATGGTATCTAACCATTTGTAAATGGTATCGGCAGTAATATCTGAAACATGGACTACATTTGTTACGCTTTGAAAATGCTCTATATGAAGGACATAATCACTTATAGTTCGGCTTCTATTACCGCTTACCTTCATTTGCCTTGTAATGGTTTCTAAAGCACTAGAAATCAACATCGAGTCATTTAATACCTCAGTCTGTTTTATTTTTGCTTTAGAGGCGGTTGAACTGGTAACAGTTAATCCATCTAATAATCCTTTTACATCCACTTCAACATCTAATAATCCTTTTCTTTTAGTCATACAAAAAAACCCCCTATATCGTAAATGATTCAAGTCAATAATGGGTGTAATTTCTTACATGACCGTTATACTGACCGTTTCACTAAACGATATAAGAGGTTGAAAAATTGCGTTTCATTTGGTATGTAGTATGGCGTCCCAGGAGAGATTCGAACTCCCGACCGACGGCTTAGAAGGCCGTTGCTCTATCCAGCTGAGCTACTGGGACATGGTTTATTTGATTATTTTCGAAACAGCTACCTAAAGTATTGTATCATAACCTTTTAAAAAATCATAGTCTTTCTTTATAATACCTATAATTTAAGTGTTACTAAGTTGAAAATAATCTATTAAAATATACTTAAAATAATTTAAGTTTATAAAAATACGTCCCAGGAGAGATTCGAACTCCCGACCGACGGCTTAGAAGGCCGTTGCTCTATCCAGCTGAGCTACTGGGACATGTTATGTATTTGCTTTAGTCCTAATGAGGACAATAATTATTATATGACTATAGAAAAACAAAGTCAATAGTTAATTAAAGTTTTTTTCCTAATGAGGAATTTTTTTCTCCTCATTAGGAAAAATCATACTAAAGAGAAAAATCATTCTTTAATTCTGGAAGTAAACCTTTATGAAAATCATAGACCTCAGTCTCTAACCGATCACGCTCAATCGTTAAAATCACATATGTTTGTTCCATTCTTCCCCTAGGCAGACGCAAACTACCAGGATTGATGAATAAAACATCATCAACTACTTCCATCCCTAAATAATGAGAATGACCAAAGCAAGCGATGTCTGCCTGTACTTCCTTTGCTTTATACAATAGGCTATTAAGAGAAGACTTTACACCATATAGGTGCCCATGCGTTAAAAAAATCTTTTTTCCAGCGATTTCTTGAATTGTTTCGGTTGGATATTTGTCCTCATAATCACAGTTACCTTGAACGGTAATATAGCCCTCCATCACATCTTCGCTTGCAGCTAATTCTGAATCGCCACAATGTAGAAATAAGTCTACTTCTTTTCCATGTCTTTTCTTTAAAACACCTAATTCGGATACCAAACCATGACTGTCACTAACAATCAAAACCTTCATCCTAGTTCCCTTCCTTAAAAACAGCAGGTAACTGTTCTTTTAGTTTTTTCAATGCATTTGCACGGTGACTAATATTATTTTTTACTTCTGGAGGCAATTCAGCCATCGCCTTTTTCTCCTCTACTACATAAAAGATCGGATCATAACCAAATCCATATTCTCCTCTTCTTTCCTCCAATATAACCCCTTCACAGGTGCCAGTAAATGTTAGAGAGGCTTCATTTGGAATAGCAACCGCTAATGTACAGCAGAAGCGAGCTGTTCTTTCTTCTGTTGGAATTCCCTCTAATTCACGTAAAACCTTATCCATATTGTCTTGATCGTTTTTTTGTTCTCCAGCATATCGAGCAGAGTATACTCCTGGTCTACCATTTAAAGCATCTACCACAAGACCAGAATCATCAGAAATAACGACACGATTTAGTAGTTTAGAAATCGTTTCTGCTTTGAGAAGAGCGTTTTCTTCAAATGTACTTCCTGTTTCCTCTACATCCGGCACATCTGGAAAGTCTAAAAGTGTTTTTACTTCATAGCCAAGTGGCGAAAACATTTGAACAAATTCCTTCGCCTTACCTGTATTCTTTGTTGCAATTATTATCTCTTTCATCATAATTCTCCTTAATTAACCAAAAATGTCATTTCCTTTACTTTAACATAAAACAAACTATATTCTTAAGTTTACTACGCTAAAAAAAATGTGTCTATATACACAGTATATACCCTTTCTTCCTTAATTCAAAAGGCAGTTTTGTGAAGCTTTTTCCAATAATTAGATATAAATGGTAATGATGAGGTAATAAATTTATTATTTTTCTGCACTAAATAAAAAGAAGCCTAGGAGGAACCCAAGCTTCTTTCGCATCATAAACTAACCTTAAAAACTACCTGTATTCACATTTTCTGGACGAGTTACTGGTTTAGTTAAGCTTTCACCCTCTGCATTTACTAAATCAGACTCTCCATTAACCGTAACAGCAACACTTTCAATGCCTTCTTGTTCTGTTAAAGAAAGTACTAAGGAATTTAATATCTCATCAGCGACTACCTTTTCTTCTCCATCTAGTCCGCTTGAATAAATATTTTCATTGAAATTTAATGTAACCTTTCCATCTTCAACTACTGGATCGTCTAATAACTTAACATCCTCAGGTAATAAGCTCGTTAAGGATGGTGACGCACTCATACCTGGTCCTTCTATTAGCTCCCCTACTGCTGCTGCTACATTATTTTCTTCCCCATTGCTGACACGCTTTGTTACTGGAACATAATAATACGAATCTAAGTCTCCGCCAATATAATAAACAGTCAATGGCTTTGTATTTGTTATATCTGTCACGTCATCTGTATTAACATTTATGCCATCTGCTCTTGTCAAAGCACCTTGAATCGGTGTTTTATTTACTGGCATTTCTGTCAATGCATGACCGTTTAGAGATAGCTTTACAGAATCAATGGAATCAAACTGTGTCAATGTCCATGTGATAGATTGTAAGATTTTCTCTTCATCCTTTGCCTCATACTCTTTAAACTCATTTGAAAAATCAACAGTAGCCACTTTATCATCATCGACATTTATACTGATTTTTGTATCTTGGGGAATAACTGCCTGAAAATCATTTGGCAGCATTTCCGTTACCTTTCCACCCTTAACTAAATATTCAAGGCTTTCTTGTGCAATCGAGTTTGTTTTTGGCAAGTTTAATGTTTGAGGGACAACATAACCGTATTTATCCATTAAATATAATTCAATAGGCATTGTATCCTCTGCTGCAACTTCACCTGTTGTTTCTTGGTCAGCATTTTCCTTAACTGCATCATCCTCATAAGTTGTAGATTGAGGTGGGTCTACGTTTTCTTTATCTCCCAATAAGCTACAACCAGAGATCAACACAGATGATATGATAACCGCTGAAACTATGGTCAATTTGTTATTCTTAGACATCTTCATCACTCCTAAGACAGTTTGTACTAATATATATACGAGCCTATATTATTTTTAGACCGCCTTTAGGAGTTTTTTTTTTAAAAGACTGTCTTTCGGTTTTATCCACTATCATTTACCAAATAATAATAGGAAATATACCGATAAGACAGTCTTAATTAATTATATCAACTTAATTGTTTGAACAGAGTCTATTTTTTGATTAAGCCAGTTTGAAGCTATTCTCGCAAAAATATCCTTCGACCCAGTAGTATAGAAATGATGTTCTACTTCATTTTCTCCTGAAGCAAGTTGGTCATTATGATTTAAAATGGTGCTAACTTCTCGTGCCGTTTCTGCTCCAGAACTAATCACCTTTACCTTATTCCCCATCTCTTCTCGAATTACTTTTGCCAACAAAGGATAATGGGTGCAGCCAAGTATTAATGTATCAATCTCTTTGTTCTTTAACGGCCACAGCGTTTCTTTCACGATTTTCCTTGCTACCGGACCATCATATTCTCCGCTCTCCACCAAAGGAACAAATTTTGGGCATGCTAAACTAACTGTTCTTACTCGATTATTAATCTTCTTTAGTGCTTTTTCATACGCTCGACTTCGAACAGTACCAATTGTTCCAATCATACCGATATAATTATTATTTGTTACCTTTAATGCTGTTCGTGCCCCGGGAACGATTACTCCAATTACTGGAATAGATAGTTGTGCTCGAATCTCTTCCAATGCTACAGCAGTAGCAGTATTACAGGCAATGACAAGCATTTTAATATTTTTCTCCAACAAGAACCTAGTCATTTCCCAAGTGAATTTTTTCACTTCTTCTCCGGTTCTTGGTCCATATGGACATCTTGCCGTATCTCCTAAGTATACGATGTTCTCAAAAGGAAGCTGGCGTATAATTTCCTTTGCTACCGTTAATCCACCAACTCCAGAATCTATAACCCCTATTGCTCTTTCCAAAAAACCGCCTCATTTTTCTCGCATTACTTGATGTAAACGCATGAAATTTTTCTTTAATTCTTCGATATCATCAGTCGTATAGTCATTCAGTACCTCTTGAAGATAGCCTTGACGCTTTTTGATTACTTCGTCAATTAGCCTCTTCCCTTCTTCCAGCATATGAATACGAACGACACGTCGATCATTCGGATCCTTCACTCTTAGTACTAATTTATTCTTTTCCATACGATCAACTAAATCAGTTGTTGTGCTAAAGGCTAGGAACATTTTATTCGACAATTCTCCTATCGTCATATCCCCCTCTTCAAATAGCCATTGCAGGGCGACAAATTGAGGAGGAGTCATTGTATAATTACTTAATATTTCTCTCCCCTTTTGTTTGATGATACCAGATATGTATCGCATATCCTTTTCGATTGTAGCTATATTCTCTAAGTATTCCTTTGCGTTTTTCTCTTCAGTCATCATGATTCCAACTCCTACTTATAAATATACAAATATAATTAATTTCCGACAAATTTCATATCTTCTTTATTTACAATTATAATCTACAATTATTAAATCGTAAATGTGTTACCCTTTCCCATTCCTGACAGGAAAAAACTAACAGAATAAAAAGAATGATTTCCCTCACAATATTAAAGATATAATTGGAGGTGTTAGGATGTTTTTTCATGTGAAAGAATTGCAATACATAGCTAAACCAGATAAACCAGATCCTATTTATGCAAAAAAGCTTCAGGAAGTGTTAGGTGGCCAATTTGGAGAAATTTCGGTTATGATGCAATATTTATTTCAGGGTTGGAATTGCAGAGCTGAAAAAAAATATCGAGATATGCTTTTAGATATAGGTACTGAAGAAATAGCTCATGTTGAAATGTTAGCTACCATGATTGCACAATTACTTGACAAAGCTCCTGTAGAGGAACAAGAGCAGGCGGCCAAAGATCCAATAATTGCTAGCGTTATGGGCGGAATGAATCCACAGCATGCAATAGTTAATGGTTTAGGAGCTAGCCCAAACGATAGCGCAGGCTATCCATGGAATGCTCGCTATACCATTGCAAGTGGAAATCTTCTTGCAGACTTCAGAGCAAATCTAAATGCCGAATCACAAGGAAGACTCCAAGTTGTTCGTCTATATGAAATGACAGATGATAAAGGTGTAAGAGATATGCTTTCCTTCTTGATTGCACGTGACACCATGCATCAGAACCAATGGTTAGCCGCAATCGCAGAATTAGAAGAGAAAGAAGGCAAAGTAGTACCAAGTACCTTTAATCGCCAGTACGAAAAATCTGACGTTGCTTATAAATTCATAAGCTGTTCTGAAGGTACTGAAAGTCAAGCTGGCAGATGGGCAAAAGGTCCATCTATGGATGGCATGGGACAATTTGAATATGTAGAAAATCCTGTTGGAACAGGGCAAGCTCCCGAGTTAGAACAAGCTCCAGGGTATATTCATGGAACACCCAAAAATATGTAAACAATTTTCTTAAAAGATAATGGAGTTTCAAATTAGAAACTCGTTTAAGCATTAATTATAAAAGGAAACAATAAAAAGCCACGGGATGACTAATTCCTCGTGGTTTTTATTGGTAAAATGACAGCCAAATAAAAGACAAAGGTAAATAAAAACAGTCCTCATTAAGAATAGGTCTAATGATCTATTTGTATTTATTTTCTAACTTCTATTATCATTCTTCTCATTCTATAGTTTTTTCTCACTTAGCTTTCCTATTTTAAAGTCAACAATTAAACAAACTAAAAAGAAGATGACCCATATAAGCGGCAAAGGAGTGGAATTTCCTCCCCGCTTATACGAGATCATCTTCTTTATTATAGCTCTAATTCTCCCATTCTTAGAAGCTCTACAACAGCCTGTGAACGCCCCTTCACGCCCAGCTTCTGCATAGCATTGGGAATATATACCTATTGCATACTAAAAACACATAAGTACATCCATCTTTATGATGGTGTGTAAACGTGATCTATTAAGGCTTTGAAACAATTAGTATTTCACAGTTCATTTATTCCTCATCTGAAGAATTAGAATATAAATCCTTTTCAACTTGAACCCACTTGATAAGACCCTGTCATTTAGGATAGTCCTTTTCGTAATCTATATTAGAATTTATTTATTCCGTTCCCTTTGTAGTTATCCCTGCTGGTTTAATAGAAAAATAATCTCCTACTCTTAAAACACGTTCTAAATACCCTTCATTTTCTAAAAAGCTGATAAAGTTTTCAAACTCTCTTTGTTTAAATCTGTTTTTTTCACTAAATCACCAGAATAATAGAAAAATAAGGAAATATGAATATTTTATTTGTCTAAACAAAAGTATAGAATAATCACTAATATATACTATTGTAAATTTTTACGATTTTTTTGTAAAAAAAGGAATTTAGATACTTGATGTTTAACTGTAAATATATGGTGTCTAGCTATATATTGAGGGGGAAATTTTTTGAATAAGTTAAATAGTTATCTTTTCTTAACACTTTTAACATTATGTTTAGGCTTTTCTTTTGAAAATAAAGTATTGTATCTGCTGAAGATGATACTTTCGAGGAGATCGTTGACCCAGATTATGTTCTAACTGAAATAATTATTGAAGATAGTCAACAATCTAATATATTGATTCCTTCAATTGGTACAGGAACTGGAGGCATAACACCAAATGCATATATGTTTACAGAATGGAGAATTTATTCAAAATCTCAATTAAGTGATGTATATGGAAGTTGGATAGCAGGTCCATCTGGGTGGGGACCATCAAGACTTTCATGGTCAGATAGAATAGGAGTTTCTAACTCTTATACAGGTACATTAAAAGTTAGCAAGTCTGCAGTCGATGCTTCAGTAGGTTTTTCCATTAGTACATCATATACTAAAACCGCTACTTACTCAGTTGAACCACCAAGCAACCAAGAATGGACGATTATGTATCGAAAACGTTATGATAAATGGAAGGTAACTCAGCGTACTTATAGACATGAAGGTTCTACACATTATTGGACTAGTGATTATGCATATGTTTATCCTAAAAAGTTTGATAACTTTAGTTATGATTACAACGTTACCGACACTCGATGAAATTTTATAATTAACTTTAGAATTTAAATAATATCACTAGTGTTGCGTAAATAGTGTCATAATTTTCAGTTTAATTGTTTACTCTACTTAGAGCCAAAAAAGTAATTACCTTTCTAAAGGCGGCTCCTGTCCATTTGGAAATTTA